>DATNBG010000235.1:0-12252 GCA_035572075.1 Roseiarcus sp.
AAGTGATTTCCGGTCCCTTCGAGAATGCCCATGTGGAAATCGAGATCCGCCCCAATCAGATCGCCCGCGCCGTCCTTGAACTCATCCATGCGCCGATAGGCCTCGGCGATCCGCTCGATCGTGGCGGGGGAATGCATGGCCGCCACGAGCGACGCCGCCTCGGGCTCGATCATTTGGCGAAGCACGAAGAGCTCGGCGACGAAGCTTTCCGTCGGCGTCGACTGCAAATGCCAGCTGAGCACCTCGGGATCGAGCATGTTCCAGTCGGCCTTGGGCCGGACGCGGGTGCCGATCTTCGGCCGCGCGACGATCATCGCTTTGGCGATGAGCACGCTATAAGCTTCTCTCAGCGCCGTGCGCGAGACCTTGAACCTCGCGCACATGTCGGCCGCGTTGGGCAGGAGCGAACCGGGCGCATAGACCCCGCTCACGATCTCCCGGCCGAGCCGGCCTGCGAGCGAAACGCGGATATTGCGCTCGAACGTCTGGGGGGCGCGGTCGCGCCGCTCAGCGCGCTCGGCCGCCGGACGAACGGGCCCGCGCGCGCGCCGGGCCGCCGAAGTCAGCTTTTTGGAAATCCGCGCCATTTCCCCTCAGCACATCAAAAAAAGCGGCGCCCCGGAAAGCGAGCGCGAGGGCCGGCAAGCCGGCCGCCCCGAGGCCAAGCCAGGCCGGCCGGCCCCGGCGCGGAAACCGGCGAACCCGCCATTCGTATTACAATATGGAAAATCGTCAAACGGCTCGCGCCCGCCCCCTACCCTTTCTCCACCCACTCGTCGCCGACCTTCTCGTACTCGCGTTTCACCGCCCCCCACGCGATGCGGAACGCGGCCTCCTCCTGGCGAGGATCGTGCGCATGGGCCGCGAAGGCGTGATTGAACGCCTCGCGAAAAATGTCCTGGGCGTGCTCGGGCAGATGCGAGCGGACGGACGGCGGCAGATCGGCGTTGACCTCATAGGGCATGGGCGCCCTCCGTTGCGGATCGCGTCTCAAGCCGCCCGCGCCGGCCTGGCAGGGGCGGCCTTCCCCAACGCGCCCGATCCGAAAGGGTTGCAGCGAGGAAGCAAACAATCGCAGACATGGCGGCGGAAACCGGCCCTCAGGCAATGATGTCGGGCGTCAGCTGGTCCTCGAGCCTCGCGAGCTTGTCGCGCAGCAACAGCTTGCGTTTCTTGAGCCGCTGCAACTGGAGCTGGTCGGCCTGGCCCGCCGCACGCAGCGCCTCGATCGCCGCGTCGAGATCACGGTGCTCCTCTCGCAGCCGCTCAATCTGAGCGGCGAGCGCGGCGCGTTCCTCCGCCGTCAGCCCCTTTTCATTGTCGTTCATCCTTGCCCATTCTACGCCAGGCCCGCCGCGCCCTCAACGCCCCCGTTGCGGCGCGGAGCCCGGACGCAAAACCCTTACGCTGGGGACGCCGGACGCGGCCGAATCTTCCCCCAAAATGTCGGGGACGTGAACGGGTATTTCACAGGCCAGCGCTATCTTGGCGCTTGCGCGGAGCACAGTTTGTGTCACAATTTCACTGGCCAGGACCATGAGGGAGCTGTCCCATGTCGATTGATTCGCATCTCAGCGAACTGGTGCGCCGCCACCAGGCCATTGAGGAAGCGATCTTAGCCGAAACCAGCCACCCGGCGTCGGACGACATCAAGGTTCACGAACTCAAGCGCAAGAAACTTCAACTCAAGGACGAGATCGAGAGGTGCAGGCGTCAGGCCGAAACCGCGCCCTCGCACTGAGGCCGCGCCGGGAGCGATCACCCAGGCGGCGCGGCCAGAGCGTCGCGCCACTCCTCGAGAACCGTTGCGTCCCTCTCCGATCGCCCCTTCGCTGCGTAGGATGAGAATTCCTCGCGCGAAATCAATCGCGCGAGCGCCCACACCGCCGCGCCGCGCACCAGCGGATCCTCATCATCGAGCCGTTCCGCCGCGATGGCCCCGAGCGCGCGATCCTTCGAGTTCCCGATCGCGATCATCACATTGCGCACGAACCGCGCCCGGCCGATCCGCTTGATCGGGCCGCCAGCGAAGCGCGAGCGGAACGCGGCCTCGTCGAGCTGGGCGAGTTCACGAAGCGGCGGCGCGGCGAGATCGGCGCGGGCCGCGAGCTTCGCTTCCCGCCCCTGCGAGGCGAACTTGTTCCACGGGCAGACCGCGAGGCAGTCGTCGCAGCCGTAGACGCGGTTCCCCATCGCGGAGCGAAACTCGCGTGGAATCGGACCTTTGTGCTCGATCGTTAAATAAGAAATGCAGCGCCTCGCGTCGAGCCGGTAAGGCGCGGGGAACGCGCTCGTCGGACAAGCGTCGAGGCAGGCGCGGCATTGTCCGCAATGATCCTCTTCCGCCGGGTCGGGCGTGAACTCGAGGTCGGTCAGGATCGCGCCCAGGAACAGCCAGGAGCCGAATTCGCGCGAGACGAGGTTGGTGTGTTTGCCCTGCCAGCCTACCCCTGCGCGCTGGGCGAGCGGCTTCTCCATCAAGGGCGCGGTGTCGACGAACACCTTCACGTCCGCTTCATCCGGCCGCGCCGCGGCGGCGATGAACGAGGCGAGTTCCTTGAGCTTGCCCTTAAGAACATCGTGATAGTCGCGGTTTCGCGCATAGACCGAGATCGCGCCGCGGCCTGGGCGCCTCAGCGCCTCGAGCGGATCGGCGCCAGGCCCATAGTTGAGGCCAAGCATGACGATGCTTTTGGCTTCGGGCATGAGCTTGCATGGATCGGCCCGCCGTTCGAAGGTCTCGGCCATCCAGGCCATGTCCCCGTGAGCGCCCTCGCCGAGCCAGGCGGCGAGCCGCTCGCGCGCAAATGCCGGCGCATCCGCCGACGTGACCCGGCAGGCGTCGAAGCCGAGCGCGTGCGCCTTGTCGCGCAGGCGCGCTAAAAGTCGAGATCGGCGTAAGCGACGCTGGGCGTCATCCCCGGCAGCCGCTCGGCCAGAAGCGGGCGGAACGACGGGCGCGACTTCATCCGCGCATACCAGGTCTTGGCGGTTTCGTTCTCGTCCCATTGCGCGTCGCCCAGATAGTCGATGCACGACAAATGCGCCGCCGCCGCAAGGTCGGCATAGGTCAGCCGGTCGCCGGAGAGCCAGTTGCGCGCCCCGATCAGGTGGCCGATGTAGCGCAGATGATAGCGCAGATTGGCCCGCGCGGCGCGCACCGCGTCCATGTCCGGAGCGCCGCCGCCCTGGGCCGCGCTCATGAAGCGCTTGTTGATCTTTTCGCGTACAAGCCATTGACTTGATTCGTTAAAGAGCTTGTCATTAAACCAGTGCATGAGCCGCCGCGTCTCGGCGCGCGCCACCGGGTCTTGCGGCATCAGCCGCCGGTCGCCGAGGCCCAGGCCCCGCGTCTCGTCCAAATATTCGGCGATCACGCCCGCTCCCGACAGGCTCGGCCCCTCGTCGTCGATCATCACCGGCGTCGCCCCCTCGGGCGCCATGATGAGGAACTCCCGGCGCCGCTCCCACGCCCTTTCCTCGACGAGGCGCGGCTCGATTCCCATCTCGCCAAGGACGAGGCGGATGAAGCGCGAATGGGGGCAGAACGGATGATGGTAAAGGGTTATCATTCAGACCCGGGCTTCGAGACAGGCGGGCGCCGGGGACGTGGCCGCCGCCCGGCTTCGTCATCGAATGCTATCAGATGCGGCGCAGCCGGTTAACTCATGGTTACCCGCAAGGCGCCGCGCCGCCGCGACCGGCATGGCGTCGGTCCAGCCTTGCCAAATTTTGCCAAAGCTCCTAGTCATGCGGGCATGAGCACGATGAACGTGTCGCTCCCGGATTCGCTGAAATCCTTCGTCGACGAGCAGGTCGCCAAGCGCGGATACGCCACCAGCAGCGAGTACGTGCGTGACCTGATCCGCCTCGACCAGGATCGGCAATCCTTGCGCGACCTTTTGCTCGACGGGGCCGCGTCGCCCGCGACGGGGCCCGCCAACGAGGCCTTCTTCAACCGCCTCAGAGACCGGGCGCGGGCGCCAAGGGGGAGGTGAGCGGGAAACCGGTCCTCCCGCGCGAACTGGCCAACCGGGATGTTGAAGCGGCCGTCGATTATTACGCCCACGAGGCCGGCGCCCGGACCGCGCTTGGCTTCATCGACGCGCTTCAGTCGGCGTACAAGGCGATCGCCGATCATCCCGCTCTCGGCTCCCCTCGCCATGCGCGGGAACTCTCCCTGCCCGGATTGCGCAGCCGGGCGCTGAAAGGCTTTCCCTATCTCATCTTCTATGTCGAGCGCGAAAACCAGATCGACGTCTGGCGCGTGCTTCACTCACACCGCGACATCCCCTCCCGCATGCGCGATTAAGTCCGCCCGCTTCCCCCGCCGCGCCCGCGCGACGCATCCTAAGCGGAGCCCGTGACCCGCAAGACTTCATCCGCAAATGGAAGCCGGCAGCGCCGACCGAGCGCGAGAACGCGCAGGAGCATTTCATCGACCTGCCGGCTGTTCGGCCACCCGACGCCAGCCGAGGACGACCCCCAGCGGGACCATTTCGCCTTCGAGAAAGGCGCCTCCAAGGGCAAAGGGCGCGGCCGGATAGCGCCCCCCTCTCCCGTTCGGGAGAGGGGCCGGGGGTGAGGGGACCGAGCGGTGGAGGAAAGGCCAATGGCTCCACAGCGCCGCGAATTCGCGAAACTGCTGCGGAAGCAGCAGACCAAAGCGGAGGACATCCTTTGGGAGCGCCTGCGCGGCTCGCGCTTCCACGACGCCATCCCCGGGCTCAGACCCGGGGACCGGCGACAGGTCCCGTTCGATCGGTTCGTGGTCGATTTCTACCGCCATGCGGCCAAGCTGGTCGTCCAGTTGGACGGCAAGCAGCACGAGTGGTTCGCGGACTACGACGCCGAGCGGACGAAAGTCCTGGAGACGCGCGGCGTCAGCGTCATTCGTTTCTCGAATGCGGAGGTCGAGGGCGACCTCGAATCCGTGCTCACGCGGATCCGCGCGGCGCTCCAGGCTCCCTTCGACTGAAGCGCGGTCCCCTCACCCCCGGCCCCTCTCCAATGGGAGAGGGGGCGCAAGCCGCCGCCTACGGCTGGCCGGAGGCGATCGCGACCGAGGACGCCCTCGCCCGCCTCCTCGCCCTCAACCTCGAACGGGCAAGAACCGCGCCCCCCTCTCCCGAACGGGAAAGGGACCGGGGGTGAGGGCGCCGGACGGCTAAGGAAGAGGCGCGCGCAAAACAAAAAGCTTGACAAAATCAGAATCTTTGGCTATCAATATTCTAATGGTCGGAATCGAGCGGTCGGGCGCATGAGCCGGGAACGGGATGAGGCAACGTGGAAAGTGGGTTGAGACATTCTGCATTGGATCTGAGATGGCGGCAGGAATTTTTTTATTTTTTTCGCCCGTAACCCATTGAAAAGTCCCGATTCGCAAAAATAAGCGCTAGTAAACGCCAGTAAATTTACTAGCGTTTGCTCGCGTTTATGGGCGTTTTACGCGCGGTTAGTGGCGCTTGCGGGCGGCATTTAGCCCAGGATCTCCGCTGACTGGATCCGCCGGACCTCGGCGGCGGTCATCCGCGTCCAGGCGAGGTGGAGCGAATTGTCGGCGTCGATCGCCCGGCAGGCGTCCTCGATGACGAAGGTCTCGAACCCCTCGCGCCGCGCGTCCAGCGCCGAATGGGCGACGCAGAAGTCGGTCGCGAGGCCACAGGCGAAAACCCGCCTGATCCCGCGCGCTTTCAAGAGCGCCGCAAGCCCGGTCGTGGTCTTTCCGTCGGCCTCGACGAAGGCGGAATAGGAGTCGATCCTGGGATGCATGCCCTTGCGCAGGATGAGGAAGGCGAGATCGACCGCGAGGCCGGGATGCAGCGCCGCGCCCGGCGTCCCCTGCACGCAATGCTCGGGCCAGAGGGTCTGGTCGCCGTAATAGAGGCGCTTGGTGTCGAAGGGCTTCGCGCCCTCGTGGGCGGCGGCGAAGGAGGCGTGCGTCGGGGGATGCCAGTCCTGGGTGACGACGACGTTTCCGAACCGCGCCGCCAGCCGGTTGACGAGGGGCACGACCTCGTCGCCGCCCTCGACCGCGAGCGCCCCGCCCGGCATGAAATCGGCCTGCAGGTCGATCGCCAGAAGAACGTCCCCGTCATCGATCGGGATCGCCATCGGGATCGCCTCCTCTTGCCGCCGCCGGCGCGCGCCAGCGCCTGCGCTCGTAGTCGAGCACTACGATCAGCGCGAACATCAGCGGCAGGATCAGATAGAGCAGCCGGAAAACCAGGAGCGCGGCGACCACGTTGGCCTGCGGAACATCGGGCATCGCCTTGAGAAACGTGATCTCGAGCACGCCGAGCCCGCCCGGCGCGTGGCTGATGAGCGCGATCGAAAACGAGGCGACAAAGACGCCGAGCACGATCGCGAAGCCGGGATTGGCCGCGGGCGGAAGCGCGAAATAGATGATGCCCGACGCGCCGATCAGCTCCATGGGGCCTGCGAGCATTTGCCGGGCCGCGACCGGCGGGCGCGGATAGACAAGCTGGAAGGGACCAACCTTGAGCGGAGGAAAATGGAGGAGCGCGCCGATGACATAGAGACTGGGCGCCGCAACCAGCGCCGCGGCGACGGCCTGCCCGAGCCAGAGCGGCGCGCCGGCGAAACGCCGGGCCAGTTCAGGATGAAACAGCAGACAAAGGCCGCCCACAGTCATCGCGCCGAGCGCGAAGGTGAACGAGCAGAACGCGACGAGCACCCCGATTTCGCCGACGCCGAGGCCCTTCTCGGAATAGGCGCGGTACCTCACCACCGCGCCGGAAAACACCGAAGCGCCGATGTTGTGGGCGAGCGCATAGGTGGTGAACGACGCGACCGCCACGTATCGCCAGCCGATGCGACGGCCGAGATGCAAAAGCGCGATCCGGTCGTACCAGGCGAGCGCCGAATAGGCGAGGGAGGTCGACCCGATCGCGAGCAACCACCGGGTCGGCGAAATCGAGACAAGCGCGCTCTTCAGGCTGGCGAGCGACAGCCCGCGCAGATCCTTGAACAGGAGCCAAGACGACACCGCCACGGCGCTCAGGCCGATAATCGGCCATGCGACGTCGTGAACGCGTTTCATCCCGGTCCTGGATCTCAACGGCTCACCTGGCGCCCCGCCCGCCCTTCGTGCCCGAGCGAGCCTGCAAACGCAAGACTGGCGCATGGCGGCGCCCGCGGCGCGCCGACGCCCGAGCCGTGCAGAGGGAAACGAATCATACCCAGCCTCACTTTCCGGCCTCGACGGGCGCGCGAGGATGTCGCCGATGCCCGCGATTCGTCCGTCGCTATCGACGTCGGCGGGGCGTCCCTCCGGCGCGGCGCCGCTCAATTTCTCGAATGCTTAGAGCCGTTTGCGCCGCCCCCGTGGCGACCAGCGGGCCGACCCGCGTGTGATCGGAGGCGCTGACTTGACGCCGTCGCGGCCCCAGCGCATCTGGATGCGTCCGATGCCGACACTCGTTCTGCCTTTTCCGGCGATCAATCCCATTCTCGTGCAATGGGGTCCGCTGGCCATTCGCTGGTACGCGCTCGCCTATATCGCCGGCCTCGTCCTGGGCTGGCTGCTCATTCGCCGGATCGTCTCCCACGACCGCTACTGGAACGGGCAAAAGCGACCGGGCGCCGACACGATCGACGACCTGCTCCTCTATTGCGCCTTCGGCGTCATCATCGGCGGGCGGCTTGGCGATGTGCTGTTCTACGATCCGCACTACTACTTCTCCAATCCGCTCGAGGTATTCAAGATCTGGAAAGGCGGCATGGCCTTTCATGGGGGATTGATCGGCGCGCTGATCGGCATCCTCTTGTTCTCGCGGCGCTATCACGCGCCCCCGCTGACCGTGCTCGACCTCTGCTCGCTCGCGGCGCCGATCGGAATCTTCCTCGGCCGGATCGCCAATTTCATTCGCCCTGAGCTCTGGGGCCGCCCGACCGATGTCCCCTGGGCCGTCATCTTTCCCGGGACGGACGGCCGGCCGCGCCACCCCAGCCAGATCTATGAAGCGCTTCTCGAAGGCCTGTTGGCGTTCGTCATCCTATTTGCGCTCGCCAAAAAGGGCGCTCTGCGCCGTCCGGGACTCCTGACCGGCGTGTTCGCCATCGTCTACGGCGCGGCGCGCATCTTCAGCGAATTCTTTCGCGAACCCGATCCGCGCCTCGAGGCGCTTGGACACGGGCTGACCATGGGAATGGTCCTTTCCCTGCCCCTCATCATCGTCGGCGTCGGGCTCGTGGCGTGGAGCCGCCACGGGCGGGAATCCTCGCCATGACCGAGCTCCTCGATGAAATCCGGGCGCTGATCGCCGAGCACGGACCGATCACGATCGAGCAGTACATGCAGCTGGCGCTCGCCCACCCGGATCGCGGCTACTACATGAACCGGGATCCATTCGGCGCGACGGGAGATTTCACCACCGCGCCGGAGATATCTCAGATGTTCGGCGAGTTGATTGGGCTTTGGTCGGCCGAAGTGTGGTCGAGCATGGGCTCGCCCGATCCCGTGCGGCTCATCGAACTCGGGCCGGGCCGCGGCACGCTGATGAGCGATGCGCTGCGCGCCGCTCGCATTGTTCCGGCCTTTCGCAACGCGCTCGACGTCCGGCTCGTCGAGACGAGCCCGGCGCTGGCGGCGATGCAGCACGATCTGCTCGTCGACGGCGGCGTAGCGGTCTCCTGGGCGCAGACGCTCAAGGAAATCCCGGACGGGCCCGCGATCGTCATCGGCAACGAGTTTCTCGACGCCCTGCCCGTGCGCCAGTTTGTGCGCGTGAGCGGTCAGTGGCGTGAGCGCACGGTCCGCGTGAGCGGCGAGGGCGCGCTTGTCTTCGGCGTGGCTGACAAGCCCGAGCCCTATATCAGGGCGAACGCGGCGAACGGTGAAATCCTGGAAGTGAACCCTTCCGGCCATCGGCTGATGTTCGAACTTGGCGCCCGGATCGCGAAACAGGGCGGCGCGGCCCTGCTGATCGACTACGGCCACGCCGTCACCCGGTTTGGCGACACTCTGCAGGCCCTGCGCGCGCACCGCTATGTCGACCCGCTCGTTTCGCCCGGCGAGTGCGACCTCACCGCGCATGTCGATTTCGCCGCGATGGCGCGAAGCGCGAGCGCCGCCGGCGCCGCCGTCTACGGTCCGATCGATCAGGGCGATTTCCTGCGCGCCATCGGCATCGACCTGCGGACCAAGGCGCTTGCCGAGCGCGCCACTCTCGACCACGCGGAGGAATTCGAGCGCGCTCGGGCGCGACTGGTGGGCAAGGGTCAGGGGGAGATGGGCGCGCTGTTCAAGGCGATGGCGCTCGCCGACCGCAGGCTGCGCCCGCCGCCCGGCTTCCAGCCAGCAGGCCAGAAGTCCGCGTGAGCGCGGCTGAGTTCCTGACCGCGGAGTCATTGCGGCTTCCGGGCCTTGCCCATGGCTTTTTCACCCGCCTCGGCGGGGTCTCGCAAGGGGTTTATGCGTCGCTCAACGCCGGCGTTGGCTCGCGCGACGCGCCGGAGGCGGTGACGGAGAACCGCGCCCGGGCCGCGACCGCGCTCGGAGTTAAGCCGGACCGACTGGCACTGCCCTACCAGATTCATTCGCCCGACGCGGTCGCGATCCTCGAGCCCTGGCCGGCGGACGCGCGCCCGCGCTGCGACGCTCTCGTGACCGCGACCCCCGGCCTCGCGCTCGGCGTGACGGGCGCCGACTGCGGCATGATCCTGCTCGCGGATGAGCGCGCGCGGGTCATCGGCGCGGCGCATGCGGGCTGGAAAGGGGCGCTCGCCGGAGTGGTCGAAGCCGCCGTCGCGGCGATGGAGCGGCTCGGGGCCAGGCGCGGCGACATCGCCGCCGCGCTCGGCCCCTGCATCGGTCCCAAATCCTACGAGGTCGGTCCCGAGTTCGTCGCCGCCTTCGCGGCCGCGGGCGGCAGCTCGGCCCGCTGCTTCGCGCCGAGCCGGAGAGCGGGCCGCTCGATGTTCAACCTCAACGCCTATATCGCCGAACGCGCATCGCGCGCCGGGATCGGCCGGTTCGAGGACCTCGGCCTCGACACCTACGCCGATGAGCGCCGCTTCTTCAGCTATCGCCGCGCCACCCATCGGAAGGAACCGGACTACGGCCGGCTGATGTCGGTCATCGTATTGAATTGAAGGGGTTCCCGATGTTCCCTCAGGCCTTGGCGAGACACGAGGCGCGCGCGTGAGCGACCGGCGGGTGCGCCACGCCGACGGCGCCGCCTTTCGCCAAGCGATGCGGGCCCTCGCCTCGGGAGTGGCGATCGTCGCCTGCGGCGAGGGCGAAACGCGACGCGGCTGCACGGTCGTCTCGGTCGCGTCCCTCTCGCTCGCCCCGCCGACGCTCATCGTCTGCCTTGCGCGCTCGTCCTCGACCCTGGCCGGATTGCGGGAGGCGGGCGCGTTCTCCATTAACCTCATCGCCGCGCGCCACGAGGCGCTCGCCCACCGCTTCAGCGGACATGGCGGCGCGCACGGCGCCCGCCGCTTCGATGGCGCGCACTGGGTGACGCTCTCGACCGGCGCGCCCGTCCTCGCCGACGCGATCGCGGCCTTCGACTGCCTCCTTGAGGAGGCGATCGAGCGCCACTCCCACGCGATCGTGCTGGGCGCGGTGGTGGGCGTCAGGGAGGGCGCCGACGAACCGGCGCTCACCCGCCGGCGCGGCGGCTACGCGCCCCTGGGATAGGGACGGGCGCGCCGGGGCGGCCCAGGCCCGCCCGGTTACAACCAGAGCGCGAGCTACGGCCAAGCAAATCCAAGCAAAACCAAATTAAATAGCTTGGTTTAGGTTGGTTTAATTTGGTTTAGCTTGGTGGAATCGGGACTTTTCAATGGGTTACGGGCGAAAAAATAAAAATTTTTTTCCTCCTTCCGACTCGCCTCTCAGGTTGTGCGCGACGCGCCGGCCGGCGCTCCATCCCTCCTCATCTCCGCTCCGCCCTGGTCCGCGGCCATCGCGACGTCATCGGAAATTGTATAGCACGAGCCGAGACATTCTGTCAAGCAGAAATACCCTCCCGAACCACCCCTCACGGCCGATTTCCCTGCATTCCCGGCTTCGTCGTTGTGGCTTCAAGATCGTTATCAAGGCGCTTTGCCTCGACAAGTCGAGCCTTCGCCTCAAAAGACCGAACATGAACCCATTCGTGAATTGTTTCCGCGTCAATACCGCACGTTTGTCACGGTTCCTCGGAGGGCGCTGCGGCCGCTGGCGGGCCGGGCGATTGGGTCGCCTGCGCCTCCTTCATGATCCGGCGCGCCTCGTCCTGAAGCGTTCGGTAGCCCCGCTCCCATTCGCCCTCGCGCGGGGTCGAGTGGGCCATCCGCCGCGCGAGGCTTTCAAGGAGCGCGATGCGCTCTTCGGCGTCGAGCAGGCGGCTCATGGCCTCCGCGTAGTCGCTGGCGTAGACGAAGCTCACCTTGCGGTCCTGGCAGACGCCGATGCAGGGTTGCGGGCCTTCGATCCGGCCGCATCCGATGCATTGCCAGGCGATGAATTCGGGCGCGAGTTCCATCCAGACCCTCCCCTCATACCAATGGCTGCGCCGACTGACTCTGGGAGCCGTCTGCGCGCGCCCCTCCACCGGCCCATAGGGCGTCCGAAGGGACGCCCGTCTCTCGACGGGCTTTGGGCCGGTCCCCCTCCCCCGCTTCGCGTGGGAGGACAGGCGCAACGAACGTCCGCGGCATGGTGGAGGGGGCGAGCCGGTCGGACCCAATGACAGTCAGTATAGGCGTCACGCCTCGGCGATCACATGAAAGAACGAGCCGGTGACGCGGCCCCGGCGGGAGCCCGAGGGCGCCTCCGGCGAGCCGTAGGCGTCGCGCACGTATGCGAAGGGATCGTCGCCACCGTCCTTGACGACGGTCGCGTAGTGGAACTCGTGGCCGCGCAGAAGCGCGCCCTTACCGCCAAGGCCTGAGTCCGAGGCGATGCGCGCCTCACGATAGCCGAGCGTCATGCGGCGCTTCTCGAAGCTCGTCTCGACCCCGAGCAGGCCCGCCATCGGATGGACCGCGCCCGAGGCGTCGGTCAAGCTCGCGCCCAAAGCCATATAGCCCCCGCACTCGCCGTGGACCGGCCGTGTCTCGGCGAAGCGCCGTATCCCCTCGCGAAAGCGCGAAGCAGCCGCGAGCCGCCCGGCGTGCAATTCCGGATAGCCGCCGGGAAGCCATGCGACGTCGCAATCTTGAGGCGGCGGCTCGCCGGCGAGCGGTGAAAAGGGGACGATCTCGGCCCCGGCCGCCCGCCAGCCTCGGGTCAGATGA
>DATNBG010000236.1:0-6841 GCA_035572075.1 Roseiarcus sp.
TCAACAGCACGCCGATTTGACCTATCACCCGTATGCGTCGGTGGCTGGAGCCATGCTCCCGAGTGTTGTCGGCGGGCTAACCGTTTTCGCGGTGCTCCGTTGGCTCGCAAAAAAGAACGGTCCGAACATTTCAAACCGAGACACTACCAAAATCAGCGCGCCGATTCTGTGATCCCATAATGACGCCCCCAGGATGCGATAGAACCTTCCCGCGCCGCCAGATGTGCGCATTGACATCGGCCGCGGCCCATGTTTTCGGAAACGGTGGCGCGGCGCCCCCAGGCCGCTCCGGATCAGGCCCAATGCCGCGCTCAGGTAAGAAAACGGCGACCAAACGCATCCCCCGCTGAAAGGCGGGGCGAAAAGGCCCGCGCGCTCCCCTCCCCGGCGGGCGGCGCGATTTCCCGTAAGCGCCCGGCGGCCTCGAGGGGAAGCAGGGAAACCAAGGAATTCTTCATCAATGTCAGGCTTCAAGGTCGCGGTCGCCGGCGCAACCGGCAATGTTGGCCGCGAGATGCTCTCCATCCTCGCCGAGCGCCGCTTCCCGGTCTCCGAGGTGGTCGCGCTCGCTTCGCCCGCCTCGATCGGCCGCGAGGTCTCGTTCGGCGACAAGACGCTCAAGTGCCGGGCGCTCGAGCATTATGACTTTTCCGACACCGACATTTGCCTCATGTCGGCGGGCGGAGCGGTGTCGAGGGAGCATTCGCCGAAGATCGGCGCCAAGGGCTGCGTGGTGATCGACAATTCGTCGGCCTGGCGGATGGATCCGGACGTGCCGCTGATCGTCCCCGAGGTCAACGCGGCCGCCGCCAAGGGTTTCGGCAAGAAGAACATCATCGCCAACCCCAACTGCTCGACCGCGCAACTGGTGGTGGCGCTGAAGCCGCTGCACGACCGCGCGAGGATCAAGCGGGTGGTGGTGGCGACCTATCAGTCGGTCTCGGGCGCGGGCAAAGAGGCGATGGACGAACTGTTCTCTGAGACCCGCGCGGTGTTCGTCTCCGATCCGGTCGAGCCGAAAAAGTTCCCCAAGCGCATCGCCTTCAACGTCATTCCGCAGATCGACGTGTTCATGGACGACGGCTCGACCAAGGAAGAGTGGAAGATGGTCGCCGAGACCAAGAAGATTCTCGATCCCAAGATCAGGCTGACCGCGACCTGCGTCAGGGTTCCGGTGTTCATCGGCCATTCGGAAGCGGTCAATATCGAGTTCGAGAAGCCGCTCGGCGCCGACGAGGCGCGCGACATTCTCTCCCGCGCGCCCGGCTGCCTGGTCGTCGACCGGCGCGAGGCCGGCGGCTACGTCACCCCCCACGAGGCGGCCGGCGAGGACGCAACCTACATTTCCCGCATCCGCGACGACCCCACGATCGACAACGGCCTCAACCTCTGGGTGGTGTCCGACAATCTGCGCAAGGGGGCGGCGCTGAACGCGGTGCAGATCGCGGAAGTTCTGGCCAACCGCGGCTGGCTTAAGCCGAAGATGAAGGCGGCGTGACCGGTCTTTCCCCAGGCAAGACGGGGCGGCGGCCGAAACCGTCCTCTGTCGCCGCTTTGTTCGCGCAATTGTTATGCTATTGGGACGAAGACGCCCGCGTTGTGTTGTAGGGTTCGATTCGGCGATCCATGACGCAAGATCCGGATATCCGGCTGCTCACCTCCCCGCGCATTTTCCTGGTCGGGATGGCGGCGTTCCTGGCCCTGGTCGGATTCGTCGTCCTCATCCTCTATCAGCAGATCGCGCTCGCCTTCAGCGCCAATCCGGGTTTGAACGGCCTCATCCTCGGCATCCTGGCGATCGGCGCCTTGTTCACCTTCCGCCAGGTGATCCGGCTCTTCCGCGAAATCCGCTGGGTCAATTCGCTGACCGGGGCGGTCGCGGGCTCAGCCGCGTCCACGCCGCGGCTGCTCGCGCCGATGGCGGTGATGCTCAACGCCGGCGCAGGCGCGCGGGGCCTGTCCACCCTCACCACCCGCGCGATCCTCGATTCGATCGCCACCCGGCTCGACGAGGGCCGCGAGCTCAGCCGCTATCTCATCGGGCTTTTGATCTTCCTCGGCCTTCTCGGCACGTTCTGGGGCCTGTTGGAGACGGTCCACTCGATCGCCGGCGTCATCGACAGCATGAAGACCGGAACCGACAACGCGACCATGTTCGACGACTTGAAGCAGGGCCTGTCGATGCCGATCGCCGGCATGAGCATCTCGTTCACCTCCTCGCTGTTCGGTCTCGCGAGCTCGCTCATCCTCGGCTTCCTCGATCTCCAGGCGGGCCAGGCGCAGAATCGCTTCTATTCCGAGTTCGAGGAGTTTCTCGCCAGCCACGTCCAGACGGCCCCGATCGTCGAACCGATCGCGGACGCGCCGATCATCGCCCAGAGCGCGCCCCCGACCATCGAATATCAGCGCGACGCCAAGGCGATCGCGACGCTGGCCGAAGGCATTCAGGCGCTCGTCGGCCACATGCGCACCGAGCAGCAGCAAATTCGCGATTGGGTCGACGCGCAGACGGCGCAGCAGGAAGACATCGGCAAGCTCCTGCGCCGGCTGCTGGACGAATTGGGCGCGCGGTGAATGAAGGGGTTCGAGGGCGAAGCAGGGTTACGGAGCTGATCGATGGCGCTGTCGCGTTCACGCCGGTATGAGGGAGTGAACTACTGGCCGGGCTTCGTCGACGCTCTGTCGACGATGCTGCTGGTGATCATTTTTCTCCTGTCGGTGTTCATGCTGGCGCAGTTCTTCCTGTCGCGGGAGGTGACCGGAAAGGACGAGGCGCTGGTCAGGCTCAACCGGCAGATCGAGGAACTGACCAATCTCCTGGCGCTCGAGCGCACCCAGAAGGGCGCCGACGAAAGCAAGATGTCGATCCTCGCCGCCACCCTCGAATCCGCCCAAAGGGAGCAGAAGCGGCTCAAGGACGCCGCCTCGCGGGGCGCGGTCGACGCCAGCGCCGCCAGCGGCAAAGTTTCGGCGGCGGCCAACGCGCTCGATCGCGAGAGGCAGATCTCGGCGCAGGCGCTGGCCCAGGTCGACGTGCTCAACCAGCAGATCGCGGCTCTGCGAAAGCAGCTGGGGGCGATCGAGGACGCGCTCTCCGCCTCGGAGGCCGCCAACAAGGAATCGCAGTCGAAGATCGCCGATCTCGGGCAAAGGCTGAATATCGCGCTGGCGCAGAAGGTCCAGGAGCTCAACCGCTATCGCTCCGACTTTTTCGGACGCTTGCGGCAGATCCTCGGCTCCCGGCCCGACATCAGGGTGGTGGGCGACCGGTTCGTGTTCCAGTCCTCGGTGCTGTTCGACGTCGGCAAGGCCGACATCAGCCCGGCCGGGCAAGCCTCGCTCGACACGCTCGCCGCCGCGGTGATCGACCTCGAGCGCGAGATTCCGCCCGACATTCCCTGGATTCTCCGGGTCGACGGACACACAGACAACACGCCGATCACCGGCCCCGGACCCTACAAGTCGAACTGGCAGCTGTCGGCCGCGCGCGCCGTCTCGGTGGTGCAATATCTGATCAGCAAGGGGGTCGAGCCCGACCGTCTGGCGGCGGCCGGTTTTGGCGAGTTCCAGCCGATCGACAAGGGCAATGACGAAGAGGCGCGCGCCCGCAACCGGCGCATCGAGCTGAAACTCACCGAGCGGTGAACGCGGAAGCCCGCGCGCTCAGGGAATTCGCCGAGGCCGATCTTCCCGCGCTCGCCGATTTGTGGGTCATGGGCTGGAGCGAGACCGGCCTCAGCATCGATTTCGGCGCGCGCCGCGGCTGGCTGATCGGCCATTTGCGCGGGCTTCGCGCGGGCGGGGCGGATATCGTGGTGGGGCTTAACGCGGGCGGGAGGCCCGCGGGATTCGCCGCCATCGACCCCACGTCCGGCTATCTCGATCAGCTCTGCGTCGCTCCGGCCGAGCGGGGGTCGGGCCTGGCGAGCGCGCTCCTCGACGAGGCCAAGCGCCGGGCGCCGGGCGCCATCGAACTCGACGTCAACGAGGCCAATGGCCGAGCGCTGCGCTTCTACGAGCGCGAGGGGTTCTCCGCGGTTGGGCGAGGGTTGAACCCGCGCTCGGGCCTGCCGACGCTCAGGATGCGGTGGCGCGCGGCGGGATAGGGCGGCCTCCCGGCGGTTGCGCTTCGCCCCGTTCCCGGCTATCGCCTTGGGCCAACGCCCAGCCTCGAGAGGCGGAGGAAACGTGAGGATAAGGAGTGGGTTGATGCGCAAATCTTGGATTCTGCCGTTGGCGGGGCTCGGGCTCGCGGCGCTGGCCGCGCCGGCCCAGGCCCAGGACATCACCATCGCCCTCGCCGGGCCGATGACCGGGCCGGTGGCGAGCATCGGCGAACAGATGAAGCGCGGCGCCGAGGCGGCCGCCGCTGCGATCAACGAGGCCGGCGGGGTCAACGGGCGCAAGATCAAGATCGTCGTCGAGGACGACGCCTGCGATCCGAAACAGGCGGTCGCGGTCGCCAATCTCATCGTCGGCCAGCAGATCAAATATGTCGACGGCCACGCGTGTTCGGGCTCGTCGATCCCCGCCTCCGACGTCTACGCCGACAACAACATTCTGATGATGTCGCCCGCCTCGTCGAATCCGGTCCTGACCGAAAAGGGGCGCCCGACCATCATGCGCATCTACCCGCGCGACGATGAGCAGGCCGCGTTCATCGGGCCGTGGATCGCCCAACACTACAAGGGCAAGAAGATCGCCATCCTTCACGACAAGTCGGCCTATGGGAAGGGCCTCGCCGACGTGGTGAAGGAGAAGCTCAACGCGGCCGGGGTGAAAGAGATCCTGTTCGAAGGCATCAATCCGGGCGAAAAGGACTATACCGCGATCGTCACCAAGCTGAAGAACGCCGGCGCCGATCTGGTCTATTTCGGCGGCTACCATCCCGAGGGCGGACTCATGGTGCGGCAGGCGGCCGACCAGGGCTACAAACTCAATCTGATGATGGGCGACTCCATCGCCACCTCCGAATTCTGGCAGATTTCGGGGCCGGCGGGCGAGGGCACCCTGTTCACCTTCCCCTCCGATCCCCGCCGTTCGCCGAACGCGGCCAAGGCGCTCGAGCAGTTCAAGGCTCAAGGATTCAACCCCGAAGGGTTCACGCTGTTCAGCTACGGCGTCGTTCAGGCGATCGCCGAGGGCATCAAGCGCGCCGGCTCCGACGATCCCAAGGCGGTCGCCAAGGCGCTCGAGAATGGCCAGCCGGTCGAGACCGTCCTGGGGTCCGTCCGGTTCGACAGCAAGGGCGATGTCCTCGACCCGCGCTACGACATCAACAAGTGGAGCGCCGGCAAATACGCGCCCATCGTGGAGCAGTGAGCCGAGCTTCATCGGCTCGGCGGCGTGAGGCGCAGTCAACGGCGCGTCGCCTCACGCCGTCTCCTTGACGAACGCTTCGATGAGCGCGTCAAACGCCTTGGGCGTCTCCCATTGCGGCGCGTGGCCTGCGCTGGGGATCATCTGGACCGCGCCCCGCCATAGCGTCGGCATGGCGACCGAGCCGAAATAGCGGCCATTGACCAGCTGCTCTTCCTGCCCATGCAGCACGGCGAGCGGGACTTTGAGATCGCGCACGACCGCGCCCTCGTCGCGATAGTGGCCGCGCTCGGCGCTTGCCCCGAGGCCGCCGCGCGCCCGCCCGTCGGTGCGCAAAGCATCTTCGAGGAAGAACGGCGGAATATCGGTGAAGCCGGGCCTGAAGAACGCGGCGACATAGGCGGACGCCTCGATTTTGTCGAGGCTTTCCTGGAAGGTGTATTTCATCGCCGGATTGGGCAGGAAGGCTTCCTGCATCGCCTCGCCGGATGTGATCGGGGGCGTGCCGAAAATGACGAACCCGCGTGCGCGAGGAAGATCCGGCGCCATTTCGAGCGCGACATGGCCGCCGAGACTCCAGCCGGCGAAGCAGGCCTCGCCGAGTCCGAGCGCATCCACCGCCGCGCGGACGGCGCGCGCGTGTCCGGGCAGCGAATAGGCGCTCGGGTCCTTCGCGTCATCCGATTGCCCATGGCCGGGCAAATCGACCGCGATCAGCCGGAACCGCTTGCCCAGCGGCCCGTCGAGCTGGCGCGAGAAGGCCCGCGACGACGATGAATTGCCGTGGATGAGCGCGAGCGCCGGACCCTGGCCGGCCGAATCGTGGACGGCGACCGCCCCATTCGGCGTCTCGATCCTTACCGTTTTCATCACCCCTCCAGTCGCGCTCAATCCGGGGCGGCCGACGGCCGCGCGCGCCGCCCGGAATCTAGCCTTCAAACGTGACCGCCCCGGAAACGTCGAGAGTTAAACGTCGAGGAAAGGGAGGCGTTCCCGGCGCAGAGATAGGCGCCGGCGCCTGAACGCCCGCTTCCCTTCCGCCGCCCTTTCGTGTATTGCAGCGCACAATTCCGACGGCCGGGCGCGGCATTCGCACGGGCGCGCCGCCCCGTTCCCGTCATCTCCGCGCACAAGAGGACAGCGCCGGCTCGCCGTTTTGAGATGCGCGCCGCCTGTAAAGCCTGCCCCATGAAGCTTCGCAACATCGCCATCATCGCCCATGTCGACCACGGCAAGACCACGCTTGTCGACCGGCTCCTGCAGCAGTCGGGCGCGTTCCGCGACAACCAGCGCGTCGCCGAGCGGGTCATGGATTCGAACGACCTCGAACGCGAGCGCGGGATCACCATTCTCGCCAAGGCGACATCGGTCGTGTGGAAGGGCGTCCGGGTCAATATCGTCGACACGCCGGGCCACGCCGATTTCGGCGGCGAGGTCGAGCGCATTCTCTCGATGGTGGACGGCGCGATCGTGCTGGTCGACGCCGCCGAGGGGCCGATGCCGCAGACCAAGTTCGTGGTCG
>DATNBG010000237.1:0-18752 GCA_035572075.1 Roseiarcus sp.
TTGGCCCGCTCATCCCCGGGCCCAAGCCGGCGCCGCCGCTTGCGCCTGGCGCTGCGCCTCCTGCATCGCCCGCAAATTCGCCCGCCGCACCCGCTCGGCCTCCTCGTCGAACAGGAAGGTCAGGAACACATAGCGCCGCCCGCGCGTCACTCGCGACACCTGATGCAGGATCGAGGCTGAGAACACGATCGCCGTGCCGGGCGCGGCCTTGAAGCTTCGCGGGCTGTATTCCGGAAACGAAATCTCGCCGCCGTCGAAATCGGCGTTGAGATTGATCGACACCGCGAACCGGCGATGCGCGACCGACATGCCCGTATCGTCGCGATGGGGACCGAAATGCCCGCCGGTCTCGGAATCATAGCGCGCGACAAGGTCGCGCTCGATCCCGGTCAGGCGCATCTGGAACGCCTTCCTGATCTCCGGGCAGATCCTTCGCCCGATGCGCGCTCTCAAGTTGGCGATGAGGCGCGCGTCGGTCAGATGGCAATCGCGCCGGCGCTTCCACTCATGGTCGAAATTCTCGATCCCCCGCCCGCCCTCATCCTGCATGAAGCCGGTCTCCCTGCCCCCGCCGCGCTCGAAGCATTCGACGAGATGGCGGCAAAGCTCGGGCTCGAAAACATCCGAAAGCGAGAGGATCGGCGCCCAAGGGCAGGGGCCCGAACCCTGGTTGGGCGACGCGGATGCGCTCAGAAGCGCCAGCGCCCGGTCGGCTTCCTTGAGCGGCCCGGCGCCGATGACCCGCAGCATCGGGTCGAGGACGACCCATGAGGAGCCGGCGCCGAAGGCGCGCGCCATCTCGCCGCCGTCCATCAAAAAGACGATCGAAGGAAATCGGGCTTCGAGCCCGATCTCCGGCCGCGAACCCGGTTCGGAGACCACCGCGAAGAAGGCGGCCTTGCCGTCGTCAACGAGCGGCCGGTTCGATTCGAGCGCGGCGAGCGCGGACTCCGACGCCGGATCGGCGAGCGAACCGAGGAAGGCGAGCAGGATCGTTCGGCCGGGAAAGGGATCGAACGCCAGCCGATGGCGCCCGGAATTGAGCAGGAAGGCGCTGTCGCCTCGCTCAGCGCCGGGCTTGAGCGCGAATTCGAGCGATTTGGACATGAAGTCTTTCCGTCGATAGCGGCGCGGGCTCGCGCTGAAGCTCGCATGCAAGCGGACGCTAGCGCGAAAACCTTAAGCCTTGCGGACAATCCCCGGCCCGGGCCGGCGAGCTTTTCCGTCGCCCGATTCGTTTGGGTTAAGGCATCGTTAAACCCTTGGATTTAATCGTGTCTTAACTCTGCGTTTTGTTGCGCAACCTGTGAGGAATCGACGGGCGATGAAGCCACTCGCGGTCGGGACGGACCGGCGGAGAGCGCGGGCGGCGCGCCGGGCGCCAAATCGCGCCGTCGCAGGTCTGCGTCCCACGCAGCGGGCGAACGCGGCTTGCGTTCCCCAGCGTTGGCGGAAAATGACGCAAAAGACTCAAAGCGCGACTCGTACGCCATCCCGTCGAGGATTCTTAAACCGAATATTTACTATGAGGGCCACAACTTCGCCCACGAGGTTGTCGCGGCTCGAGCTGCTTCGAGTTTCACTTCCATAGGGCACGGGTCGTGCGAAAGTTGAGCGGACTATTCGGATGGGAACGGACGGGGCGGGCGGCGCTGGCCCCCGCCGTGCTCGAAACTCATCGACCCAAGGTGCTGCTGCGCGCCGAGCGGGCGGCGCGGGCCTCGCTCAGCTGGCGCGTTCGCCTGGATCGACCCGCGCCGCTGAAGGTCGATATCGCGCTGACCTTGTTCGTCCTCCTGGGCGCGGCGCTTTGGGGCGCTGAGCGCGGCGGCCAGCTCGACTGGGTCACGGCCGAGGCGAGCCACGCCGGCGACTGGGTCGCGCGCTCCGTCGGGCTTGGCGTTTCCGTGGTCACGGTGACCGGCGCGACTCATCTGAGCGAGCCCAGGATCCTGGCGATCGCCGGCATCGACGCCAGCAAATCGCTGCCGTTCTTCGACGTAGCGCAAGCGAAGGCGCGGCTCGAGGCCAATCCGCTCGTCAAACAGGCGAGCGTGCGCAAGCTCTATCCCAATCAGGTCGTGATCGACATCGTTGAGCGCACGCCCTACGCCGTCTGGCAGAAGGACGGAGACGTGAGCGCGATCGCCGCCGACGGGGCGCCGATCGACGAAGTCGACGACGGCCGCTACGCCGGTCTGCCGTTCGTGGTCGGCGAGGGCGCCAACAGTCGTGTGCGCGAATATGTCGAGCTCCTTGACGCAATGGACGAATTGAAGCCTCGCGTCGAGGCTGGCGTGCTGGTCGGGCAGCGGCGGTGGAATCTCAGGCTGAAGTCGGGCGTCGACATCAAACTGCCGGAAGACAATCCGGAGGCCGCGATCGCCGAGCTTCTCAAGCTCCAGCGCCAGTCCCGGATCCTGGAGAAAGACGTGCTGGCGCTCGATTTCCGGGTTCCGGGCAAGGTGTTCGTGCGCCTGACCGAGGATGCGGCCGCCGCCTGGGCGAAGAAGGGCGAAAAGCCATGAGCTTGAGATCGCTCGCCCCGCGCATGCGCCAGATCCCGGCGCGCAAGAGCGCCATTCTCTCGGCGCTCGACGTCGGCGCCTCGAAGATCGTGTGCCTGATCGCCCGTCTGACCCCGATGGAGCCGTCCGAGGCGCTGCGCGGGCGCACCCACCGGTGCAAGGTGCTCGGCATCGGCCACCAGCGCTCGAACGGCGTCAAGGGCGGCGGGGTGGTCGATCTTGAAGCGGCGGAGCATGCTGCGCGCCTGGCGATCGACGCGGCCGAGCGCATGGCCGGCGTCGAGGTCGGCGGCGTGATCGTCAACATGTCGGGCGGGCGCCTCGCCTCGCGCCGCCACGGCGCGGACGCCCGGCTCATCGGCAAGACCGTCGCGGAGCGCGACATCCATCGCGTGCTCGAGGCCGCGGCGAGCGCGACCGCCGAGCCCGGGCGGACCATCCTGCACGCGCTTCCGACCGCCTTCCGGCTCGACGCGACCAGGGACGTGCGCGATCCCAAGGGCATGGTCGGCGCCGAGCTCGGCGTCGATCTCCATCTCGCGACCTGCGATTCGGCGGCCGCGCGCAACCTGATGCTGGTGATCGAGCGCTGCCATTTGCGGGTCGAGGCGATGGTGGCGACCCCCTACGCCGCGGGCCTCTCGACGCTGGTCGACGACGAGGCGGAACTCGGCGCCGCGGTGGTCGATTTCGGCGGCGGCTCGACGACGGTCGGCGTGTTCTCCGGCGGGCGGCTCATCCATGTCGACGCGGTCGCCCTCGGCGGCGCCAATGTGACGAGGGACGTCGCGCGCGGGCTCAACGTTTCGGTGAGCGACGCCGAGCGGCTCAAGACCTTGTACGGCGCCTGCATCGCCTCGCCCTCCGACGATCGTGAAACCATCGCTGTCCACCGGCTCGGCGACGACCCGGATCATCCGAGCCACCTTCCGAAATCGGAGCTGGTGCGAATCATCCGCCCGCGGGTGGAGGAGATTCTCGAACTCGTGCGCGACCGGCTGCGCGCGTCGGGGCACGCGGCCCATGCCGGCCGCCGGCTGGTGATGACCGGAGGCGCATGCCAGCTGACCGGCTTGCCGGAGCTGGCGCGCACGATCCTGTCCAGCCAGGCGCGCGTCGGGCGCCCGCTCGGGATCGAAGGGCTGCCGGAATCGGGAAAGAGCCCCTCCTTCGCCGCGGGCGTCGGGCTCATGGTTTATCCGCAGATGGCCGGCCTCGAATATTTCGAGTTCACCCGCTCGGTCGCCCGTCCCCATCATGGCGAGGGCGGCTATGCGGCGCGGGTCGGACGCTGGCTCAAGGAGAGTTTCTAAGGCGCGTACGAGGCGCTTCGCCCTCAGGGCCAAGCGCGTTTCACTCCAATCGGCGCCGGCGGGCGTCCAACCCAAGAGGCAAGCATGTCGATCAATCTGAAAGCGCCCGAACTCAGGGAATTGAAGCCCCGGATCATGGTGGCGGGCATCGGCGGCGCCGGCGGCAACGCGGTCAACAACATGATCGTGTCCGGCCTCTCCGGCGTCGATTTCATCGTCGCCAACACAGACGCGCAGGCGCTGACCTCCTCGCGCGCCGAGCGGATCATCCAGATGGGCCTTCAGGTGACCGAGGGCCTCGGCGCGGGCTCCAAGCCCGAGGTCGGTAAGGCGGCTGCGGAGGAGGCGCTGGAGGAGATCCGCGATCACCTCGCGGGCGCGCACATGGTGTTCGTCACCGCCGGCATGGGCGGGGGCACCGGCACCGGCGCCGCGCCGGTGATCGCCAGGGCGGCGCGCGAGATGGGCATCCTCACCGTCGGCGTGGTCACCAAGCCGTTCCATTTCGAAGGCGGGCGGCGGATGAAAGTCGCCGAGACCGGCATCTCCGACCTCCAGAAGGCGGTCGACACGCTGATCATCATCCCGAACCAGAACCTGTTCCGGGTCGCCAACGAAAAGACCACCTTCGCCGACGCTTTCGCCATGGCCGACCAGGTCCTCTATTCCGGCGTCGCCTGCATCACGGACCTGATGGTGAAGGAAGGACTTATTAACCTCGATTTCGCCGACGTGCGTTCGATCATGAGCGAAATGGGCAAGGCGATGATGGGCACCGGCGAAGCGGCGGGGGACAAGCGCGCGGTGCAGGCCGCCGAGGCGGCGATCGCCAATCCGCTCCTTGACGAGACCTCGATGCGGGGCGCGCGCGGCCTTTTGATCTCGATCACCGGCGGCAACGACCTGACCCTCTACGAAGTCGACGAGGCGGCGAGCCGCATTCGCCAGGAGGTCGACGAGGAGGCCAACATCATCCTGGGCGCGACTTTCGATTCGGCGCTCGACGGGGTGGTGCGCGTCTCGGTGGTGGCCACCGGCATCGACCAGGAGTCGATCGAACAGATCGAGCCGGCGGGCGTCCAGCCTCGGGCCGAAGCCTTCGCCCGCCCGCGCGCCATCGCGCCGCTCCGTTCGGCCCGCACGGGCCAGGCCGAGCAGCCCGCCGCCGCGCGCCTCGGCCAGGAGAGCGGGCCTCTCGCCGCCTTCCCCGAGGCGATCGAGCCTCACCCCGAAACCGACGAAGCGGCGCAAGCGGAATTCGTTCCGCCCTCGCCGGAGCAGCCGGCCCACCGGCCGCCGCGCATGCCGCAGATCGAGGATTTGCCGCAAGTCGCGCAGAACCAGCTCCGCGCGGTGCGCGGCGAGGCGCAAGCCTCCGTCCCGGCGCCGGAAACGCGCCGCCGGTCGCTGCTCGAAAAGCTGGCCGCGTTCGGCATCACCCGCCACGAGGAGGAGCCGGCTCCCGCGCCGGCTCCCGCGCCGGCCGCCGCGGCGCCGCCAGCGCCGGTCACGCCGCTTCAGCGGCCCCATGTCGTGGCCCAGGCCGATCCCGGCCGTCCTCAACATCGCCCGCACGCGGCCCGCTCGCTCGGCGCTCACGAGGCCAACAGCCGCGCCATCCCCCGTCCTCCGGTGTCGGAAGACGATCATTTGGACATCCCGGCGTTCCTGCGCCGGCAGAACTGAGTCGGCCGGCCGCGAAGCCCGGGCTTCGCGGCCGGAGCGCTTTTTTCCACAGGGTTAAGAGACAGTAAAATTTATAAAGCGTTGAAAAATATCAGAGAACGATCACGGCGCCGTTGTAACTTTTGTTCACCAAAGGTGATTTGTCGCGTCGTCCGGCCGCCCCTAGTGTGGCTTTTCGGGAGCCGCCGGCGGACATTTTGGCGGCGGCGGGCGGACGGCGATCGGCGGCTTTGGGTAGCGACGCGGTGTGAGGTCTGGCGGCTTCACGTTGCGGCCGGGAGCGCGAATCGGGGCCGGGCGCAAGTCCGGGGTGCGGTAGATGCGGTTTGGGTTTCAGACAACGCTGCGCGACCGTGCGGCCATCAACGGCGTCGGCGTCCACTCCGCGGCGCCTGCTCAAGTCATCCTTCATCCCGCTTATGTCGACACCGGCATTGTGTTCCTGCGCACCGGATTGCCGGGCGGACGGGAGCGGATGGTCGAGGCCAAGCGGGCCAATGTGAGGCAGACTTCGCTCTGCACCACACTTGGCGACGCTTCGGGCGCCGCCATCTCCACCGTCGAGCATCTGCTGGCGGCCCTCTCGGGGCTCCGGATCGACAACGCGGTCGTCGAGATCGACGGACCGGAAACGCCGATCATGGATGGCTCGGCGATCGATTTCGTCAGGGCGATCGATTCGGCCGGCGTCGCCCAGCAGGGCCGCCTGCGCCGCTACCTCAGGATCGTCAGGCCGGTCCGCGTGGACCACGACGGCGGTTTTGCCGAGTTCCTGCCGGCGGAGAACGGCTTCCGGCTCGACGTCGAGATCGACTTCAAATCGCCGGCGATCGGGCGCCAGCGCCGGGTGTTCGATCTTGATCCGGCGACATTCCGCCGCGAGATCGCCCGCGCCCGCACCTTCGGCTTCCTCAGCGACGTCCAGGCGCTGTGGCAGAAGGGCTTCGCGCTCGGCTCCTCGCTGGAGAATTCGGTCGCCATCGACGGCGACGCCGTCCTCAATCCGGAAGGGCTGCGCTACGCCGACGAGTTCGTGCGCCACAAGGCGCTCGACGCGATCGGCGATCTGTCGCTCGCTGGTGCTCCGATCATCGGCCTCTACCGGACCTATCGCCCGGGACACAAGCTCAATGCGCTCGCCCTCGAGGCTTTGTTCCAGCATCGCTCAGCCTATGAGCTTCTCGAAGCGGCGGCCGCGCCAGCCGCGATCCGGGCGCGGTTCGGGGGCGCGCATACGCCCGCCGAGGCCGCGGCGTTCGCCCCCGCCGATTGACCGCTCCGGGCGGTTCGCCGGCGGGACTTTCATCTCGCTTTCTCAAGCCCGATATTTGCTGATCGCCATCCGCGCTCGCCCGCAATGTGGCGCGCGGCCCATGAGTGCGCTAAATGAGCCGCTTCGCCCCCGAACAGCGCGAACGGCGCTCCCGACCGCAACTTGACTCAGAGTCTTTTGAAGCATGGCTGACGTCGACTTTGACGCCCTTTCGCTCAATGGCCGGATCGCGCCGGCGCGCCGCTGCGTGGCCGGCCTCGCCCTCCTCGCCGTCACGCTCTCCGGCTGTTCGATGATCGATCAGTTCAATCCGTTCGGCACTGAAAAATACAAGATGGAGGTCACGCCGGACGTTCCGGCGAGCAAGACCTACGACCAGGGTCTCGCGAAACTGGCCAATGGCTCGCCGGCGGACGCCGCGAAGAAATTCACCGACCTCGGCAAGCAATATCCAGACTCGGACTGGGCGCGCAAGGGCCAGTTGATGACCACCTACGCGGATTATCAGGCCGGCGACTACACCGGCGCCGAAACGTCCGCCGAGCGCTACCTCAAGAACTACCCGAACTCGCCGGAGGCGGATTACGTCTTGTACCTGCAGGCCAATGCCTATTACATGCAGATACCGGATATCTCGCGCGACCAGGAAAAGACGCAAAAGGCGCTGGAGACGTTCAAATCGGTCGTCGATAAATACCCGAAGTCGGAATACGCCGAAGACTCGAAATTCAAGATCACGGTCACCGAAGATCAGCTGGCGGGCAAGGAAATGTCGATCGGGCGGTTCTATCTCAACCGCCGCAATTACACCGCCGCCATCAATCGCTTTCGCAACGTCCTTCAGTATTACCAGACCACGCGCCATGCGGCCGAAGCGCTCTACCGCCTGGTCGAGGCTTACCTCGGTCTCGGAATCACCGACGAGGCGCAGACCGCCGCCGCGGTGCTCGGGCACAATTTCCCGGACAGCCAGTGGTACAAGGACGCCTACGCCCTGTTGAAGGGCAAGGGGCTGTCGCCGCAGGAATATGGCGGCTCGTGGATCTCGAAAATCTGGCACACGGTCGTCCCGTCCTGATCGAGCGTCATGCTTTCGCGCCTCTCCATTCGCGACGTGGTGCTGATCGACCGGCTGGACCTTGAGTTCTCGGCCGGCCTGACGATCCTCACCGGCGAGACCGGCGCGGGGAAAACGATCCTTCTCGATGCGCTGGCGCTGGCGCTCGGCG
The DNA here is from genome assembly GCA_035572075.1 of Roseiarcus sp. GTDB lineage: Bacteria > Pseudomonadota > Alphaproteobacteria > Rhizobiales > Beijerinckiaceae > Roseiarcus. Next base: position 8,030 of record DATNBG010000237.1, read on the forward strand.
CCCGCGGAGACGGCGGCCTCGTTCGCCACGGGCAGGCGCAGGGCGACGTGACGGCGACCTTCGAATTGCCGAAGGGCCACCCCGCCCATGCCGCTCTCGAAGGGCAGGACATCGAAATCGGCGACGAATTGATCTTGAGGCGCGTCCAATTCGCCGACGGGCGCACCCGCGCCTATGTCAACGACCGCAGCGTCAGCGCCCAGGCCTTGCGCGCGCTGGCCTCGGCGCTGGTCGAAATCCACGGCCAGCACGACGAACGCGCGCTGACCGATTCCGCCACCCATCGCGCGCTCATCGACGCCTATGGCGGGCTCGATGCGCTCGTGGCCGCGACCGGAAAGGCCTACGCCGCCTTGCGCCAGGCCGAGCGGGCGCTTTCCGCGGAGCGCGCCAGGGTCGAGGCCGCCGAGGCGGAAGCCGAGTTCGCCGCCCATGCGCATGACGAACTCGCCAAACTCGCCGTCCAGCCGAACGAGGAGGAGACGCTCGCGGCGCGCCGGCAAACGATGATGCAGGGCGAGAAGGTCTCGGCCGACATCCGCGACGCGCGCGATCACTTGACCGGCGAAGGGGCCATCCTGCCGCTCCTGCTCTCGCTCTCGCGCCGCCTTGAGCGCCGTCTGCCTCAGGCGCCGGGGCTCATGGAACCGAGCGTCAAGGCGCTGGGCGAGGCGATCGACGCCGTCGAGCGCGCCACGCGCGAGGTCGAAGACGCGCTGGAGGCGGGCGCCTTCGATCCCGAGGAGCTCGAGCGCTGCGAGGAGCGCCTGTTCGCGCTCCGGGCGATGGGCCGCAAGCACAACGTTCCGATCGAAAGCCTGCCGGCGCTGGCGCAAAAATACGCCGACGACCTTGCGGCGCTCGCCCTGGGCCGCAGCGAGGTCGGCCGCCTCGAAGGCGCCGTGAAGGGCGCTGCCGACGCCTATCGCGCCGCCGCGGGCGCGCTCTCGGCCGCACGCGAGCAAAGCGCGCTGAAGCTGGAAAAGGCGGTCGCCGCGGAGCTGAAACCGCTCAAGCTTGAGCGCGCCGAGTTCAGCGTCGATCTCAAGCGCGACGAGGCGCTCGTTTCGCCCAGCGGCTATGACCGGGCGGAATTCTTCGTTCGCACCAATCCAGGCTCGCGGCCCGGTCCGCTGATGAAAGTGGCGTCGGGCGGCGAACTGGCGCGGTTCCTGCTCGCGATCAAGGTGCGCCTCGCCGAGCGCGGAACGGCGCCGACGCTGGTGTTTGACGAGATCGACACCGGCGTCGGCGGCGCCGTCGCCGATGCGATGGGCCAGCGCCTGGCGCGGCTCTCGGCGCGCTCGCAAGTGCTCGCGGTCACCCACGCGCCGCAGGTGGCCGCGCGGGCGCGGAACCACTACCTGATCGTCAAGAGCGACGTCGGCGCCGGCGAGCGGGTCGCAACCCGCGTTTCGCGCCTGAGCCTTGCCGAGCGGCAGGAGGAGATCGCCCGCATGCTGGCCGGCGCCGAAATCACCCGCGAGGCCCGCGCCGCCGCGTCGAGCCTGATCGAGAAAGCCGAATGAAGAGAAGAGCGCGCCGCCGGGCTTGCTCCTGCGCGCCCACGGCCCTATCAAGCGGCAGGCGCGTTCGATCCAATTCACCAAGGAATCCGGCATGAATCCGGATGAACACCGGGCGAAAGGCGAGGCTCTCAGGCGGGCGCGCCTCGCCGCGTCGCTCAGGGAAAATTTGAAGCGCCGCAAGGCGCAGGCCCGCGCGCGCGACGCCGAGGCTCAACCGTCGGTCGGGCCGGCGGCGCGAACGAAGGTTGAGCGCGGGAGCTAAAGTCGAGGCCGCCGGGCGGCGGCTTCCTCCGATCGGCGGGTTTGGGCGAGAGGACGGGGATGGATCGCATACAGATTCGCGGCGGGGCGGCGCTCAACGGCGTCATCCCGATTTCGGGGGCGAAGAACGCGGCGCTGCCGCTGATGATCGCCTCGCTTCTGACCGACCAGACGCTGACCCTGGAGAATCTGCCTCGTCTCGCCGACGTCGCCCAGCTCGCCTACATCCTCGGCAATCATGGCGTCGACTATTCGGTCGACGGCAAGCGGGTGGGCGAGGAGGCGGGCGCCGGCCAGACCGGGCATTTGCGCGCCCGCACGATCGTCGACACCACCGCCCCCTATGAAATGGTGGCCAGGATGCGCGCCAGCTTCTGGGTGATCGCGCCCCTCATCGCGCGCATGGGCGCGGCGCGCGTGTCGCTGCCGGGCGGCTGCGCCATCGGCACCCGGCCGGTCGACCTGTTGTTGATGGCGCTGGAAAAGCTCGGCGCTCAGATTGAGATCGAGGGCGGCTACGCGGTCGCCAGGGCGCCGAAGGGCCTTGTCGGAGCGGAGATTGAATTTCCCAGGGTCACGGTCGGGGGGACGCACGTAGCGATCATGGCGGCGGCGACCGCGCACGGGAGCACGCTCGTCCGCAACGCGGCCTGCGAGCCCGAGGTCGCCGACCTTGCCGCCTGCCTGGTCAAGATGGGCGCGCGCATCCGCGGCGCCGGCACGTCCACGATCGAGATCGAGGGCGTCGCCCGCCTCAACGGCGCGCATCACCGCGTCCTGCCCGATCGCATCGAAGCGGGAACCTACGCGACGGCGGTCGCGATGACCGGCGGCGACATTCTGCTCGAGGGCGCGAGCGAGGACCTCCTGGAGGAGGCGCTGGATGCGCTGACCCAGGCCGGCGCGACGGTGAGCAGCGACAATCGGGGGGTGCGGGTAACGCGCAACGGCGCGGGATTGAGCGCAGTCGACATCACGACCGCGCCATTTCCCGGGTTCCCGACCGATTTGCAGGCGCAGTTCATGGCCCTGATGACGCGCGCCAAGGGCGTCTCGCGCATCAGGGAGACCATTTTCGAGAACCGCTTCATGCACGTGCAGGAACTTGCCCGTCTCGGCGCGCACATCAGGCTCGACGGCGACACCGCCGTGGTCAGCGGCGTTAAGCGGCTGCGCGGCGCGCCGGTGATGGCGACCGACCTGCGCGCCTCGGTTTCGCTGGTCATCGCCGGCCTCGTGGCGGAGGGGGAGACGATCGTCAATCGGGTCTACCATCTCGACCGCGGCTTCGAGCGGCTGGAAGAGAAGCTCGGCGCCTGCGGCGCCGATATCGCGCGCCTGGCGAGCTAGCCGATGGCCCTCGCGCAGGCGCTCAAGCTCATCGCGCTCGACCGGGAGGGTCTCGGCGTCATTTCCGCGCATGTGCAGGACACCTGCGTCAAGCGCGCCGACATGGCCTTCATGCCGAAGCAGCGCCGTTTCGTCGTGGTCGGCATGCGCTATGACTGGGTCGGCGCGAAGACCGGGCCGAAGGAGCGCGTCGAGAGCGTCTTGACCTTCGACCGCGTCCTGAAGGTCTCGCATCTCGGCCTGAAGGAAACGGACGAGAACGCGACCCTCAACCTGCTCGCGGTGAGGTTCGAAAGGACCGATCCGCCGGCCGGCATCATCATTCTCGCTTTCGCCAGCGGCGCGCTGATCCGTCTCGAGGTCGAGTGCGTGGAGGTCAGGCTCAGCGACATGGCCTTGCGGATTCCCGCCGAGGCTTGTCCCGGCCACGCGCTCACCGATTCGTCCGCAGTCTAGCGCGTGGCGCCGTAAGGCGACTTCGCGTATGACGGGCTGAAGCCCCCACCCAACCCTCTCCCCAAAGGGCGAGGGGGGCGCCATCCCTTCTCCCGGGAGAAGGTGGACGCGCCGAAGGCGCGGCCGGATGAGGGCGAGCGCCGAGCGCGGAGAGTTTCTGATTCCGATGTCCATCGCGCTCGATATGCGGTCGGAGGATTTCGAGCGGCGCTTTCAGGCGCTGCTCGCCCTGAAGCGCGAGTCGTCCGCCGACGTCGACGTCGCGGTCGCCGACATCATCGACGATGTGCGGAACCGCGGCGATGCGGCGCTCGCCGAATTGTCGCTGCGCTTCGACCGGGTCGAAATCGGCAGGCTTGGACTGAAGGTCGACGCCGCCGACATCGAAGCTTCGGTCGCGGCTTGCGAAAAAGCCGCGCTCGAAGCGCTCAAGCTCGCGCATTCCCGCGTCATGGATTTCCACCTGCGCCAGAAGCCCGCCGACGTCCGCTTCACCGACCCGCTTGGCGTCGAACTCGGCTGGCGCTGGCGGCCGATCGACGCGGTTGGGCTCTATGTTCCGGGCGGGGCGGCGAGCTATCCGTCCTCGGTCATCATGAACGCCGTCCCCGCCAAGGTCGCCGGCTGCCGGCGCATCGCCATGGTCATGCCGGCGCCGGACGGGCGAAGCAATCCGCTGGCGCTCGCGGCGGCGCGCATCGCCGGGGTGGACGAGATCTACCGGGTCGGCGGCGCGCAAGCGATCGCGGCGCTCGCTTATGGGACGGAGACGATTCGCCCTGTCGACAAGATCGTCGGCCCCGGCAACGCCTATGTCGCGGCGGCCAAGCGCCGCGTGTTCGGCGCCGTCGGCATCGACATGATCGCCGGCCCCAGCGAAGTCGTCGTCCTCGCCGACAAGTCCGCCGATCCGCGCTTCATCGCCGCCGATCTTCTGGCGCAGGCCGAGCACGACGAGGCCGCGCAGGCGATCCTCATCACCGACGATCCAAACCTCGCGCGGGCGGCGGAAGCGGAGGTGGAGCGCCAGCTCGAGAGCCTGCCGCGCGCGGCGATCGCGGGCGCGAGCTGGCGTTTGAACGGCGCTGTCATCGTCTGCCCGTCGCTTAAGGCCGCGCTGCCGCTCATCGACCGCCTCGCGCCCGAGCATCTCGAGATCATGGCCGAGGGCGCCGAGGCGCTCGCCGGCCAGATCACCAACGCCGGCGCGATCTTCCTCGGGCCCTACACGCCCGAGGCGATCGGCGATTATGTCGGCGGCTCGAACCACGTGCTCCCGACCGCGCGCTCGGCGCGCTTCTCCTCGGGCCTCGGCGTCCTCGACTTCATGAAGCGCACTTCGCTCCTCAAATGCGACGCAAGCTCGCTTCAGGCGCTCGGGCCCGCGGCTGTCACGCTGGGGCAGGCCGAGGGGCTCGAAGCGCATGCGCGCTCGGTCGCGCTCAGGCTTGGCGCGAACCGCCCATGAATCGCAAACCTGGGGAGAGCCGCAAGCGGGCCAAAAGCCGCAACCGCCTCGCCGGGGCGATCCTGGACGAAGCGACGATTCCGCGCGGGGCGGCCGACGTCGATCACGAGCGGGCGGTGGCGATCTTCGATCTGATCGAAGAGAATTCGTTCGGCGTTCCGGGGCGCGACGACGGCCCCTATACGCTCAGGATCTCGCAGGAGGAGTCGAAGCTGACCTTCGAGGTGAGCTCCGCGGGCGGCGAGCCCGCCGCCTCGATCGTCGTGTCAATGACCCCGTTCCGGCCGCTGCTCAGGGACTATTTTCTCGTCTGCGAGACCTATTATTCAGCCATCCGCACCGCGAGCCCGCGCCAGATCGAGGCGATCGACCGCGAGCGCACCGCCTTGCACAACGAAGGCGCCGAGCTCATGGCCCAGCGCCTCGCCGGCAAGGTCGAGATCGATCAGGCGACGGCGCGGCGCCTGTTTGCGCTGGTTTCCGCGCTGCGCTGGCGGGTGTGACGGGCCGCCCGGCGGACGCGCCGCCGCCTGCGCTTAAGCGGGCGCCTTCTCTGTCGCGCCGAGGTCGATCGTGATCTTTTCGATCCTGCCGGTAAAAGCGAAGGGCAGCTCGTAGGTGAGGCGCGCACCCGGCGTGATTCAACCGCGCCCTGCCGCGCGCCCTTCGACGCAAGTCAATTTATTTGCGCTGGCGGTGTGACGAGCCGCGCCCAAGAGAGCGCCCAAGACAAAGGGGCCCCGGAAATCCAGCGCCCCCGGCTGTTCGCATTTTCGCCGCCAAGGCGGCTTTCGTCACGCCCTCACGCGGCTGAGCTTGGCCTCTCTGCCTCGACGGATAGCCGCGTAGCCAAGTCCCGCGAAGCCAACGAGCATCATCGCCCAGGTCGACGGCTCGGGAACCGGCGAGCCGCGGCCGGCGCGGCGAAGTACAGCTTCAGCGGTTCAATGTTGGTCCCGGTATTGTTGTTGAGGACCACCTGGAACTCGGTCGCGTCGTTGAGCAGCACGGGGTCCGTGCCTGTCGCAGAAGGTCCGGTCACGTTCAGCACGCTTGCGGACGCAGGCGCGGCGAACGCGGCAAGGACCGCCCCAGCCATGTCTGCTCGCGAAGGATGAGACGATGACCGAAGCCAAGGCCGCTCTTGGCTCAAGCCGCTTCGGCCGCCGGGGCGCGAGTCAAGAGCCGACAGAGACGCGCAAGGGTCTCGCGCTGCTGCGGCCGCGGCACCACCATGTCGATCATGCCATGGGCGCGCAGGTATTCGGCGCGCTGGAAGCCCTCGGGCAGGCGCTCGCGGATCGTCTGCTCGATCACCCGCGCGCCGGCGAAGCCGATCACCGCGCCGGGCTCGGCGATCTGCACGTCGCCCAGCATCGCGTATGAGGCGGTCACCCCCCCGGTGGTCGGGTTGGTCAGGATCACGATATAGGGAAGCCTGGCGGCGCGCAGACGCCGCACGGCGATCGTCGTGCGGACCATTTGCGCGAGCGCGAACATGCCCTCCTGCATGCGCGCGCCCCCCGAGGTGGTGAAAATGAGGAACGGCGTCGCCCGCTCGACCGCCGCGCCCATGCCCGCGACGATCGCTTCGCCGGCCGCGAGCCCGAGAGTTCCGCCCTGGAACGCGAAGTCCTGCACCGCGACAATGACGTCCTGCCCCTCGAGCTTGCCGGATGCGACGGTCACCGCGTCGGCCGTTCCCGCCTTGGCGCGGTTCTCCTTCAACCGGTCCGAATAGCGTTTGATGTCGCGAAATTTTAAGGGATCGGACGGCGTCTCGGGAGTGGGGAATTCCTCGTAAGCCCCGTCGTCGAACAGCGAGGCGAGGCGCGCCCTGGGGGCGATCGGCATGTGATAGCCCGATCCCGGCACGACCATGAGATTGGCTTCCAGGTCCTTGTGGAACACCAATTCGCCGCTTTCCGGGCACTTGACCCAGAGATTTTCCGGCGTGTCGCGTCGCAAGAACGAGCGAATCTTGGGCGGCACGACATTCGAGATCCAGTTCATGGGCGGCCTTGCCTCATTTCATGCGAAACGCCGGACGACGCTCGCCTCGCCGCCCGCACGCCCTCAGCCAGTTTCCTGACGACTTCGGTCGTGGCGGCCACGGTCGAGGCGCTCCCTCCGCCGTCGAGCGAAAGCCGGATCGCCTCAACGACCGACGTGCCGACCGCGACGCCGTCGGCCTGTTCCGCGATCGCTTTCGCGCTCTCGGCGTTCTTCACCCCGAAGCCGACGACTACCGGCAGATCCGTCTTGCTTCTCAGCCGCGCCACGCCTTCGGCGACCTGTCCGGCGTCGGCTGCGGCGGCGCCGGTGACCCCGGTGATCGAGACGAAATACACGAAGCCGGTCGCGTTTTCGAGGATCATCGGCAGGCGGGCTTCGCTGGTCGTCGGCGCGGCCAGCCGGACATAGGCGAGCCCGGCGCGGCGCGCGGGCAGGCAAATCTCGTCGTCCTCCTCGGGCGGGCAATCGACGATGATCAGCCCGTCGACGCCCGCGGCCTTCGCGTCGCTTAGAAACGCCTCGACGCCATAGACGTATATGGGGTTGAAGTAGCCCATCAGAATGAGCGGCGTGTCCGAATCCCCGGCGCGGAACTCCTTGGCCATCCTCAGCGTCCTGCGCAGGGTTTGCCCCCCCTCCAGCGCCCGGCGCCCCGCCGCCTGAATCGCGGGACCGTCCGCGATCGGATCGCTGAAGGGCATGCCGAGTTCGACAATGTCCGCTCCCGCCGCGGGCAGAGCGGCGAGAAGCGCCGATGAGGTCTCCGCGTCCGGATCGCCGGCCATGATGTAGGTCACCAGCGCGGCCCGGCGCTCGGCGGCGAGGCTTGAAAAGCGGGAATCGAGGCGCGCGGTCATCGGGCCGCTCGTTATCACGGGATGAGGGGCGCCGCAAAAGCCGGAGAAGGGGCCAAGTCCGAGGACGGCCAAGACGAAAAGCGCCGGCGCTCGCAACCGCCAGACGGACCGGCAGGCATCGCGATGCGAATCCAAAATTGCTTGCAAAAATCAGAACGATATGGCAGCATGGGAATTGATGTTCAGCTTATCGGAATCAAGCCGACTTCGAGAAAGGAGCTCAGAGCCCTTTGAGACGTTTTGCACAACAACCTGAGACGCGAGTCGGATTTTTTTTATTTTTTCGCCCGTAACCCATTGAAAAGTCCCGATTCCACCAAGCTAAACCAAATTAAACCAAGCAAATCCAAGGATTTTTGCTTGGTTTAATTTGGTTTAGCTAGCAAGGAGTTCGCGCGCTGGTTGAATCCGCCGGGCTCCGGGTCGTTTTCCCCTATTCATGAGTCTGGCTAGGCTGTTTCACGTGAAACAGAAATCAGGGGCGCGCGATTGAGGATTCCGCCCTGAGCCTGGCTCGGCTGGATCTTGAAGCCCCCTCGACCGAGCGGGCGAATCCCGGTAGATCGGGGAAAGACGCCTTAATCAATGGCGTGGCGCACGATCGCGGCGTTCGCCGATCCCGGGGGGACCATGAAGTTTCTTTTCCTGTTTGTCCCCTGCATTCTGGCGCTCTGGGTCCCGCTCTACAATTCGATTCCGCCCGCCCTTTTCGGCATTCCGTTCTTTTTCTGGTTCCAGCTCGTCCTCGTTCCGATCTCCGCGCTCGCCATTTTCGCCGCGGACCGGATCGGCAAGGACTAGACATGTTCGAGCATCTCAACGTCGTCGCAACCGCGGTCTTCGTCTTCTTTTTCGCCCTCGTGTCGGTGCTCGGATTCGCCGCGGCGCGCTGGAAGGCGGGCGATCTCGCGCACATCGACGAATGGGGCCTCGGAGGCCGGCGCTTCGGCCGCTGGATCACCTGGTTCCTGCTCGGAGGCGATCTCTATACCGCCTATACGGTCATCGCGGTTCCCGCGGTCGTGTTCGCCATCGGCGCGTTCGGGTTCTTCGCGATCCCGTACACGATCATCATCTATCCGTTCCTGTACCTGACGTTGCCCAGGCTCTGGGCGGTGTCGCACAGGCATGGCTACATGACCGCCGCCGACTTTGTGCTTGGCCGCTACGGCGACAGGAAGCTCGAGCTCGCGGTCGCGGCGACCGGCGTGCTCGCGACGATGCCCTATATCGCTCTCCAGCTTGTCGGCCTCGAGAAGGTGATTTCCGCGCTCGGCTTCTCGGGCCAGGGGATCATGTCGCACGCGCCGATCACCATCGCGTTCGTCATTCTCGCGCTCTTCACTTACAAGAGCGGGTTGCGCGCGCCGGCGATGATCGCCTTCGTCAAGGACGCGATGATCTACATTTTCGTCATCGCCGCCATTGTCATCATTCCCTACGAGCTTGGCGGCTTCGGCGCCATTTTCGAAGCGGCGGGCAAGGCGTTCGACGCCAGGGTCGCGGCCAATCCCAAGCTCGCGGCCGGTCTCACGCTGCAGCCGGCCCAGGTCGGCCCTTACATCACGCTGGCGGTCGGTTCGGCGATGGCTTTGTTCATGTATCCGCATGCGCTCACCGGAACGCTCGCGGCTTCGAGCGGGCGCGCCATTCGTTTCAACATGATGACGCTGCCCGCCTATTCCGTCGCGCTGGGGCTGATCGCCCTGCTCGGGCTCATGGCGATCGCCGCCGGGGTCAAGGCCGCGACCCCGCAGGACGCGGTGCCTCAGCTCATGCTTTGGGCGTTCCCCAGCTGGTTCGCGGGCTTCTGCTTCGCCGCGATCGCGCTCGGCGCGCTGGTGCCCGCCGCGGTCATGTCGATCGGCGCGGCCAACACCTTCACCCGCAACATCTGGAAGCCGTTCATTGACCCTCGGATGTCGCCGCTGGAGGAATCGGTCCTCGCCAAGGTGGTTTCGCTGCTGGTCAAGCTCGGCGCGCTCGCGGCGATCTTTGTCATGCCGACCCGATTCGCCCTCGACCTGCAATTGCTCGGCGGGGTCTGGATGGTGCAGATCTTCCCGGCAATGATCCTCGGCCTCTTTACCCGCTGGTTCAGCGGCCCGGCGCTCCTGATCGGCTGGGCGGCCGGCATGATTGTCGGGACCGCCCTTTCCTGGACGGGGACGGCCTGGAGTCCCCTGCACGCGCTGAACTGGGACATTCCGCTCATCGGCCATCTCGATCTCGGCCTAGGCTTCGCCGCCTATAACGGACTGACGGCGGTTCTGATCAATTTTCTGGTCGCGGCGGCGCTTTCTCTGGCGCTGCGTTCCTCGGCCGCCGATCAGACCTCGCCGGCCGACTATGACGATCGCGCGCTCGCCTGAGTGGGGCCATGTTGCGGTTCGATCCGATCGGGCGTTAGTCTGCGCGTCAGGGAACAAGCGATGAGCGAAGCGGAGCCGAACTCCGGAGACAACGATCCGTCGGTCGCCGAGCCGCGAGGCCCGGCCTATGACTTTTCCGCCGTTCAGGGTTTCCAGCTTGGCGGGGCCGAGGACCAGGGCGGCGGAGACGATCCGGGCTGGCGGGACGCTCTGAGACTGGAATTTGAGGCGCGCGCGGCGCGCTTTCATCAGGCGGTCGATTCCGCGATCGTGCTCTCGAACGACGGGGTGATCCGATGGCTGGGCGATCCGGTCGCCAGGCTCTCGGCCGGCGCCGACGCGCTCAACCCCAGCGCATTGATGCTCGCTGACCCGTCGCTTCCCGACGCGTCCCGGGATACGATCAGGACGCGG
>DATNBG010000238.1:0-4615 GCA_035572075.1 Roseiarcus sp.
GCAATAGACATCGAAGATCCAGCTCGCGTGCACGTCATCGAGGAGAACATGCCGGCCGCGCTCGCCCCCCGCGATGCGAATGCAATTGCCCATGTCGGCGCGGCAGACCTCATCGGTGTGGCCGCCATCGACATGAAAGACGTCGAACGCGAGCTCGGCGCGCCGGTGGATGAGCCAGGGAAGAACGTCGCGGGAATCGCCGGTGAACAGGTGCACCCGGCCCGGGAACTCGCCCTTGAGGAAATCGACGCATTCGCCGGTATAGGCATGCGCCATGATGTCGACGCCGTAATATTCGAGCCGCGGGTTCGCCGACAGCGCCAGAAGCGCGCTGTGGCCCGCGTTGACCCCGACTTCGAGCAGGCGCTCCTTGAACCGCACCGCGCGCCAGACGTTGCGGCGAGCGGGGCTAAGTTCGCGGTCCGGCGGCTCGCCAGCGTAACGGTCCTTGAGGTCGGCGTAGAAAATGTTGCCCTCGAGCGGTTCGCCCGATTGCTTGACGAGAGCGGCGATGCGCTCGAGGCGCAGGCGGAACCTTTCGGCGAAAATCTCATCCAATGTGTCGCGATGAAGCGAATAGTCGGGAATTTCCGAGGGCGGGAGAGGTTTGCCCGGAATGAGTCTGAGGCCGTTCATGGGTAAGCGAAGCCCCCTTTTTTTCAAACCTTGGCGGCGAGGGCGCCCTGGCCGCCAAGGTTGGTTCCGTGACGCCATGGCACGGTTTTGTCGGTCAATGGAACGGCGGTCGCCGCGTCGCGCCAACCCGCGAACGCCTCTTGACTCTCGGTCCAACCTATCCCATTCGGCGTTTGTTTTGCATCTCCCGTCATGATGGAACGATGCATCCGCTCGGCTCGTCGACGTCGGGCTTGTGGTCTCGAGCGAGCGGAGCGGCGAGTGGGGCGACCCTTTCGGATCGAAGGCTATGCGATTGCGTCGGCCGACGGGATGATCGCGGATTCCACCGGAGTCATGCCCGATTCGCTCAAGTTCGAGGCCGACCAGCGCTTTTTTCTGGGCGCGCTCGAACGCGCCGCGGTGGTGGCGCATGGGCGCCTTTCCCATGAGGGCGACCCGGATTCGCACGCGCGCCTTCGCCTGATCCTGACGAGGCGCGTCAGCGGCCTCGCGCCCGATCCCGGCAATCCGAACACCTGGCTCTGGAACCCGGCCGGCGCGACGCTTGAGGAGGCGCGCGCGGCGGTCGGCTGCGGGGACGGCGCGATGGCGATCGCCGGCGGGACCGAGGTCTTCAGCCTCTTTCTCAAGATCGGCTATGACGTCTTCTATCTCGCGCGCGCCGAGGACGTGCGGCTGCCGGGCGGCGTTCCGGTCTTTTCGCAGGGCCGGTTCGGCCAGCCGCCCGACGACGTTCTGCGCGCGGCAGGGCTGAAGCCGGCAAAAACCGGATGGCTCGACGGCGACGTGTCGCTCGTCAAATGGACGGCCTAGCTTCGGCGCTACCGCGCCGCCTCATGGCCGCAAGCTGAGAATGTAGGCGATCAGGTTGTTTCGGTCCGCCGCGCTGAGAATGAGGTTCGGCATCGAAGCGTGGGAGGTCCGCAAGAACACGGCCAGGGACGTTTGCGTGGTGGACGGCATCGCCGCGATCGCAGCGAAAGCGGGCGCTGCGCCATGAGCGCCGTGACATGTCGCGCAGTTGTGGGCCGCCAGACGCTCCCCGGCGACCGGATCGCCCAATTGCTGCCCAAGGGCGGACAGCAGGGTCGCCACGAGGAACAGCGCGCTGCCAGCGATTGAACGAGCGGACATGGGTATCGCTCCCTTTAACTCGCCAACATTTACAATTAGGCCCCCGGCTTGGGAAGGCGATGACGTCACCAGATTCCCTGGCGCCGCCCCGACTTCCCCAATGATATGGCTTTCGGCCACAATGCGTCTAATGGAAAGTCTATGGATGACCGGGTGACCGCCGGGTCGGCAAAAAGCGCAGCCTCCATGGCCGCGCTCATCCCCCTAGTGCGCTATGGACGGCGCTATCTTGGCCGGGCGATCGCGGCGCTGGCGGCGCTGACCGTCTCCTCCGCCGCGACGCTCGCGGTTCCGTTCGCGCTGCGCTCGATGATCGACTTCGGCTTCTCGAAAGAAAGCGGCGGCGCGATCGATGTCTATTTCCTGGCCATGGGCGCGCTGGTGATCGTCATCGCGCTGGCGGCGGCTACCCGCTACTATCTGGTGACCGCGCTTGGCGAGCGGGTGGTCGCCGACCTCAGGCGCGACGTGTTCGCCCATCTCTCGGGTCTTGACGCCGCCTTCTACGACAGCGCGCGAACGGGCGAACTGGTGTCGCGTCTCACCGCCGACACGACGCAGATCAAGGCTGCTTTCGGCTCCTCCGCGTCGATCGCGCTGCGCAATCTGTTCATGTTCGTGGGCGCCGTCGGGCTGATGGTCTACACGAGCCCCAAACTGTCGGCTCTGGTGCTCATCGCCATTCCGGTCATCGCCGCGCCGCTCATCGCCTCGGGCCGTGTGGTGCGAAGGCGTTCGAGGCGCGCCCAGGACACGCTCGCCGAGGCGACCGCCTTCGCCGCCGAGAGCCTTGGCGCCGCGCGCACCATGCAGGCGTTCGGCGCCGAGGGTTCGAGCCGGACCCGTTTCGCGGGCGACATCGAAGCCGCCTACAACGCGGCGCGCGACGCGGCGGCCATCCGCTCGCTCCTCATCGCGGTTGCGGTGTCGCTTGCCTTCTGCAGCGTGGTGTTCGTGCTGTGGCTCGGCGCCCGCGACGTTTTGGCGGGGCGGATGAGCGCCGGGCTTCTCTCGCAGTTCGTGCTGTTCGCGGTGCTCGCGGCGACCTCGCTCGGCGAATTGTCGCAGGTGTGGAACGAAGTCGCCGCCGCCGCGGGTTCGGCGGGGCGGATCGCCGAACTCATGGCGGTTGAGCCCCGCATCGTCGCGCCGGCGCGACCCGCGCCGATGCCACGCCCACGCGGGGCGATCGAATTCAGGCGGGTCGGCTTCGCTTATCCGGGCGCGCCCGGGGTTCGCGTTTTGGACGACCTGAGCTTCTCCGTTAAGCCGGGCGAACGGGTCGCCATCGTCGGCGCGTCGGGAGCGGGAAAATCGACGCTGTTCCAGCTCATCATGCGTTTCTACGACGTCGATGAGGGCGAGGTGCTTGTCGATGGCGTCGACGTCAGGACCGTCGATCCCAAGGACCTGCGCGCCCGCATCGCCCCCGTGCCGCAGGACGTGGCGATCTTCGCCGCGACGGTCGCCGAAAACATCGCCTATGGACGCGAGGGGACGAGCGAATCCGCGATCGAGCAAGCCGCGCGGCGGGCCGCGGCGGACGGGTTCATCCGCGACCTCGGGCTCGGCTATGCGACGACGCTCGGCGAGCGCGGCGTGACGCTGTCCGGCGGGCAAAGGCAGCGGCTCGCGATCGCCCGCGCCATTGTCAAGGACTCGCCGATCCTGCTGCTCGACGAGGCGACCTCGGCCCTCGACGCCGAGCATGAAGCGCAGGTGCAGAGCGCGCTCGACGACGTGATGACCGGACGCACGACGCTGGTAATCGCCCATCGGCTGGCGACCGTCCTGAAAGCGGACCGGATTCTGGTGATGGAGGCGGGCCGGATCGTCGAGGAGGGCGATCATGCGTCGCTGGTCGCGCTCAACGGGACTTACGCGCGGCTCGCGCGGCTGCAATTCGGGCAGGGTGCGGCGGCGCTCAGCGAAGCGAATGCGGGGAGCTAGCGCGGCGGCTTGCCATGCCGCCCATGCCCTCACGGTCATACCTTCGCCTCTCCACGTGCGCCGTTCTCTGGATCGCCACGCCCTCGCTTCCCCCCGGGTCCCAAAGCTCGCGGGTCGCGATGACGGCCTGGACCAACCTCAAATCATCGCGCACGAGGGCGTCTGACGAGGCGAGATCGGGCGAGGGGGTTTCGGCGCGGCGGCTCCAGCCGAGTCCGGAATGCTCAAGGCTCGCGTCAACAGGGCGTCCCGCCGCGATTCAGCGAAACCATATGGTTTCCTGGCAAGGATGTCTTCATAAGTATAACCATCACGCGATCAGGGTGAGAACTTCCGTAACGTAAGGATTAACTCAACTCGTTTAGGTAAATACGATAATCTTGAATTGAATGCTCAGTTTATTCTTGAATACCGGGCGCGGGAAGCTATCATTCAATTGTCCGTCAGCATGAGGCTGACAAGACGCCCGGCGCCCCGGTTCCGCCGCATCTCCAGGGCCGCCGGGCTGGCCGGCCCGAACGCGATGTGGAGCGCCTCCGCACACGCGCGTTCGGCCGGCCTCCTTCTTATTTTTTGCTTCGCTCTTATATTACACGCTCCTCGCCGCCAATCCCAGCTGAACGGCGACGTCATTCAGGCGCTTGTCGAAAGTCCACAATTGCGATCCGGCGGTCAGCCGGACCGCCGCGAGAAGATGCACGTCCACACAGCCGACCCCGCGCCCGAATAGCGCGTGACGCTCAACAAAGCGCAGGACCTCAGCATCCGTAGCGACGCTGGCGCCGGGGAGGCGCGATAGCATCCGCAATATGAGTTCGCGCTGGCGCAGGTTGCCCAGAGCGAGCTCCCCGATCACGAATGGATGCGTCAGCGCCGCGCCCCGTTCGAGCAA
>DATNBG010000239.1:0-3731 GCA_035572075.1 Roseiarcus sp.
GGCGAAATGCACCACCGCGTCCGGCGGGCCCGGCGGGCGGCCGGCCTCGAAGCCGGCGAAAGTCGGGTGGGTGGAGAGCGCGTTGAACGCCTGCCCGCTGTCGGTGAGGTCCGCGATCAGGGTCGGGACGCCGGGCTGGTCGAGTGGCTTCAGGTCCACGTTGAGGATCGAATAGCCGTGGCTGACCAGATGGGGAATGGCGTGCCGGCCGGCCTTGCCGGTTCCGCCGGTGAACACGATGCGCTTGCCGGACATGGGGCGTCCTCCGAATTGCTGCGCGCCCTTCTTAAAGCTTAGCCTAAGCCGACGTCCATTGGGCGCCTAAGGGACCGGCGCGGGATCGAGGGTCGCTTTGTGTCGGAGGGCTACGGCGCGGCCGCGCGCGCTTTCAGGAAGACGACCCTCGACTCGCGCTCGTCGAGGGTCATGCTTCAATTACGGGATCGCCCTGGGGGTCAGGCTCCGGCGGTAACCTGCAAGACCCAATAGGGCGAAGCCGATGCCCATCAAAGCCCAGGTCGACGGCTCGGGAACGGGGGACGAAGAGGCGGTCGTGATCGTTGCGATCGTGCCCAGGGCGCCCCCCGCCTCGCCAGTGCCTTTCGTCCCGAGGAGATCCGCGATCGCCCAATATCCAGTAGCGTTCTTGGCAAAATCCGACACCTGGACGCCTGTAATGGTGAAATCGATCGGCCCGGCGAAATGGTTGCTGGTCCCGCTCCACGCGCCGTTGACCCCGGCGGTGAACGTGCCGAAAGTGGAGCCGGCGTTCTTGTTGAGAGCGAAAGTGAAGTCGCTCTTCGACGAGTTTGAAAAGGTGAGATCACTAAAACCGATCGACTTGTCGAGGTTGAACGCCAAGGTGATGTGTGGGCCGCCAGTGCTCGCGAAATAGATCGCCTTGTCCAATGACACATCGACGCTCACTCCGCCGGACGCGAGGTCCTTGACGGTCATGGTCGCCAAAATCTCGTGTGGGGTCGAGTCGACCGCGCTCGCATACTGGTCGAAGTTAATCGTCAAAGTCTGCAGGGCCGCTTGAGCGCCGCTCGCCGCGCAAAGCCCCATCGCCATGGCGCCAAGCGCCAGGCCATATCGCCTTCTCATGTTCGCCAATTCCCTCTCGACGGCTCAATCACCTTATGCGAACCGCTCTCGCGAGCGCCCGCGGTCGGGAGTGCATCTATGACCCGATCCATCCCCCAGGTCTTGCTCTTGGGAGCCAAAATCTTGCCCGCGCGAACGATTCTGCGCGCAGACGCCAAGGCCGTCGATAGGCGCCGCTTCACGCGCGCGGGTGGGCGGAGCGGTAGGCGGCGAGAAGGCGCGCGCTGTCGACGCCGGTATAGACCTGGGTCGTGGACAGCGAGGCGTGGCCGAGCAAGTCCTGGATCGTGCGCAGATCCCCGCCGCGCGCGAGCAGATGGGTGGCGAAGGAATGGCGCAGCGCGTGGGGCGTCGCGCTGTCGGGGAGGCCGAGCGCGCCGCGCATCCGCGCCATCGCCAGTTGCACGATGCGGGGCGAGAGCGGACCGCCCTTCGCGCCGACGAACAGCGGGCCGCCGGGTTTCAGCGCATAAGGGCACAGCTTGAGATAATCCTCGACCGCGCGCCGCACCGGCGCGATGACGGGCGCCGAGCGCGACTTTCCGCCCTTGCCGACGATGGAGATGGCGTCGGTTTCGCCGATTGGGGCGGCGGCGCGCCGGATCGACAGGGCTTCCGAAATGCGCAGGCCCGCGCCATAGCAGAGCGCCAGCACCGCGGCGTCACGGGCCAGAATCCAGGGCTCGCGCGCTTCCCCCTCCCGCGGCGCGGTGGTGGTCACGGCGCGGGCGTCGGGCGCGCTCAACGGCCGGGGCAGGCGGCGCGGCGCTTTGGGCGCGCGGACGGCGCCGAGCGCCGCCGCCGTTTGCCCGGTCTCGCGCGCGATATGGCGGGCGAGCGAGCGCAGGGCTGAGATCGCGCGCTGGAGCGAGCGGGCGTCGACGCCGTCCGCGCGCCGGTGAGCGAGAAAGGCGCGCAAATCAGCAGGCGCGCAATCGGTGAAGTCGGCGATTCCGGGCGGCGCGCCAAACCGTTCCTGAAGGAAGGCCAGAAATTGCCGCGCGTCGCGGCCGTAGGCCTCGAGGGTTCGCGCGGAGAGGCGCCGCTCGTGGGCGAGATGGGCGAGCCAGCCCGCGGCGGCCGCGACAAGGTCGGGCGCGGCGGGCGGAGCGGCGGGTTGGGCCAGGTCGGCGGGCTTCGGCATGGGGAGACGATGACCCGGAAGGATTAAGCGGCGGTTGCCGGGCGCGGGCGGCGCTGGCGCGAGGGGCGGCGCTGTCCTATGTTTGCGCCGATTCAAATCGACGTGTCAAAACAATGGTGGGCGATTCGCACGATACGCGCGCCGACGCGAAGGCCAAATCGGCGCGCGACGAGACGGAGCGCCCCGAGGCCGAGGCTCGGGCGGCCGAGATCGCCGAGGCAATCGAGCGGCTGAGGGCGCTGAGGCGGACGTTCAACAACGCGCCGCTCGACGAAATCCTGGCGAGCCGCCACGAGGGGCATAAATATTGAGCTTCGCGAGCGACGCGTCGATTATGGCCGGAGAAGCGCCGGATTGAAGTCGGCTTTGACAGGGCGGGAGACAGTCGGATGCGGTTCCTTGCCTTCATCGGCGCGCTGGCGATCATCGCCGCCATCGCCGCGGCGGTCTTCTTCTTCGGCGGCTTCTACAATGTCGCCCAGAGCGCGGACAATCCGGCGATTGTCGACTGGGCGCTGGCGAGCGTGAGGGGCGCTTCGGTCATCGCGCATGCGACTGACGCTGGGCCCGCCAATCTCGACGATCCGGAGACGGTCAAGGCCGGCGCGAAGCTCTATTCGACGATCGGCTGCGTCAACTGTCACGGCGGGCCGCCGGACGCCCACTGGGCCAAATGGTCCGAAGGGCTGAAGCCGGTGCCCGCCGATCTCAAGGCGGCGGCGAAAGCGCGAACCCCGTCGCAATTGTTCTGGGCGATCAAGAACGGGATCAAGTTCACCGCCATGCCAAGTTTCGGTATGGCCGGAACGTCCGATCAGGACATCTGGTCGATCGTCGCCTTCGTCAAAAAATCGCCGTCCGTAACCGACGACGAATACAAGACCTGGACGGCCCCCCAGCAGGCGGCCCCCCAGCAGACGGCGCCCCAGCAGTAGGCCTCACCCCAGCAGGCCCTCGAGATGGGGGATCAGCGGCGCGTCGGCCGGCGGCATTGGATAGGCGCGCAGATCCTTGGGGCGCACCCATTTGAGCGCCTGTCCGTCGAGCGGTTGAACGAAACCCTCCCAGCGCCGGCAGACGTAAAGCGGCATCAGGAGATGGAAATCCTCATAAGTATGGCTGGCGAAGGTGAGCGGCGCGAGACAGGCGGCCTTGACCTCGATCCCTAGCTCCTCGCGCAGTTCCCGGATGAGCGCGTCCTCCGGCCCTTCGCCCAAGTCCAGTTTCCCGCCAGGGAACTCCCACAAGCCCTCGAGCGCCTTGCCCTTGGGCCTTTGCGCCAGAAGCACCCGCCCGTCGGCGTCGATCAGCGCCGCCGCGACGACGAGCAAGAGCCTCACGAGCGATAGTCGCCGTTGATCGCGACGTATTCCTTGGTGAGATCGCAGGTCCACACCGTCGCCCGCCCGCGTCCAAGATTGAGGTTGGCGGTGATCTCGATCTCGTCGCGCTTCATATAGGCCGAGGCCGCGGCTTCGTC
>DATNBG010000240.1:0-4498 GCA_035572075.1 Roseiarcus sp.
CCCCTGTGAGGGCGTTCGGCCGATCAATCGTTCGGCAGCGCGAACACGGTGAGCGTGCCGCCGAGCGCGGTGTAGTTCGACAGCGCCGCGTAGCCGCCGACCGCGCCCAGACCATCGGTCGGCTTGGTCAGGCCGGCCGCAAGGCCGATGCCCGCCCAACCGCCGACGCCGGACAGGATCGCCACATACTGGCGCCCGCCGTGCTCGTAGGTCATGACGTTGCCGATGATGCCCGACGGAGTCTTGAACTTGTAGAGCTCCTTGCCGGTCTTGGCGTCAACCGCCTTGAGATACCCTTCCAGCGTGCCATAGAAGACGACGCCGCCCGCGGTTGCGAGCGCGCCCGACCAGACCGAGAACTGCTCGGGATCTGACCAGACGATCTTGCCGGTCTTGCCGTCCCAGGCGATGAAGTTGCCCATGTTGCTGTCGCCCGCGGGCGGATACATCGATAAGGTCGCGCCGACATAGGGCTGACCCGCGGTGTAGCTCACCTTGAACGGCTCGTAATCCATGCAGACGTGGTTGGTCGGCACGTAGAAGAGCTGGGTCTCAGGCGAATAGGCTGCGGGCTGCTCGTCCTTGGAGCCCAACGCCGCCGGGCAGATGCCCTTGGAGTTGACGTCCTCGCCGTTGGCCTCGGTCGAATATTCCTTGACCCGGATCGGCTTTCCGTAGTCGGGCGAAGACTTGTCCATGTTGATGCCGGTGGCCCAATTGACCTTCGGGTCGAATTTTTGGGCGACCAGCAGTTCGCCGGTGTCGCGGTCGAGCGTGTAACCGAAGCCGTTGCGGTCGAAGTGAGTCAGCAGCTTGCGGGGCTTGCCGTCAATCGTCTGATCGGTGAGGATCATCTCGTTGACGCCGTCATAGTCCCACTCGTCGTGGGGCGTCATCTGGTAGACCCATTTCGCCTCGCCGGTGTCGGGGTTGCGGGCCCAGATGGTCATCGACCACTTGTTGTCGCCGGGCCGCTGCTTCGGGTTCCAGGTCGAGGGATTCCCGGAGCCGTAGTAGATCAGGTTCAGCTCGGGATCGTACGAGTACCAGCCCCAAGTGGTGCCGCCGCCGATCTTCCACTGGTCTCCTTCCCAAGTCTTGAGGGAGGAGTCCTTGCCGATCGGTTTGCCGAGCGAGGTGGTTTTCTCGGGATCGACCATGAGGTCGGAATCGGGGCCTTCGGAATAGGCGCGCCACGCCAGCTTGCCGTCCTTCATGTCATAGGCGCTGACCCATCCGCGAACGCCGAACTCGCCGCCGGAAACGCCGATGAGCACCTTGTCCTTGACGACGAACGGAGCGTCGGTGCCGGTCTCGCCCTTCGAAGGATCGCCGTCCTTCACCGACCAGTCGACCTTTCCGGTCTTCGCGTCGAGCGCGACGAGGGTGGTGTCGGCCTGGTGCAGGAAGATCTTGCCGTCGCCATAGGCGACGCCGCGGTTGACGGTGTCGCAGCACATCACCGGGATGACGTTGGGATCTTGCTTGGGCTCGTATTTCCACAGGATCTTGCCATCGTTGTTGAGATCGAGCGCAAAGACCGTATTGGGGAACGGCGCCGCAAGGTACATCACGTCGCCGATGACCAGCGGAGCGCCCTCATGCCCGCGCAAGACGCCGGTCGAGAACGTCCAGGCGGGCGCCAGCTTATGGACATTCTCCGCATTGATCTGTTTGAGTTCCGAGAAGCGTGTGTTGGCGAAATCTTTGGTGGGCATGACCCACTGGTTGGGGTCGGCGGCCATTTTCGCCAGTTCGTCATTGGCGACGGCATAACCGGCCGTGAACAGGGCCGCGGCGCCGAAGCAGCTGGCAAGCAGAAGTTTGCGCATTCTTTCCTCCCGGTTAGACGTCTAGCAAAGCGAACCGCGACGCGCGACAAGGCCGAAGGGTTCTTGCACCGACAATCTCAGTTGGGACGGCGCCGGCAGCGTGTCACGACAGGGCGAAACGAGCGCGAAACGCTCGCGGGGATCTCGCCTTGCCTCCGATAACGCGCCAGGGCTCCCGTTCCCTAACGCTCGTGCAGCCGGAACCAAAACAACGATATGCCGATCAAATTTTTAGTGCAAGGGCAAACCTCGACGTTTGCCGCGATCGCGCCATAGACATTACGTCTTACTTCCAGACTCTTGAAGTAAGATTCCGTTTAATATTGCGATTCGGTCATGGGCTTGCTCACCGGCCCATCGAGGCCGATCGGCGCTTGAAGGCTCGCGTCCACGCCGCAGGCGATCAGAAACAGCGCACTTCCCCCTCCGCCTGAGCGCGGCGCAATCGGGCGAGGGCGTCGCGCGCGACCGTGGCGCCGCGGAACTCGCCGCCGAGCCGGCCGGGCTCCTGATCCATCGACGCCACTGCAGAGGCGGCCACATAGGCGTCATACGGAAGCAGGGAGGCGATGACATCGATCGAACATGAGCACTGCTCAAGCGCCTCTCGCGTATCGCCATTCACCTTCATGCAGGCGAAGACATAGTCGGCGCGCGCTGAGGTCGGATAGTCGTTGACGGAGGCGCTCCCCGCCGCGGCCTCCGCGGCGCTCACGAGATGAACGCCGCCAAGGATAAACAACACCACGCCGGAGATTAGGCGCATGATCGGCTCTCCCTGGCCTTCCCTCGCCCTCGCCCCTCGTCAAGCAATGCCACCGCGACCGCCGGCGCGCAATGCGAGGCTTCCGCCGGGGCCTCGATCAGGGCGGAGAATCCGACGCAAAAGCGGCCAAGGCGGCGCGCGACCTCCGCCGCCATCGTTTCGCCGACGCCGGCTGCGACCACCGCCGCATGAGGCCCAACATCGTTACGTGACAGGCGCAGGGAGGCGGCGTCCGCGATCTGGCGGATCTGCGCCTCCGCGAGAAAGGCTGCAAGCCCATTCCACTCCGACGCGGCGCCTTCTTCCGCCTCGCGCCCGATCATACGCGCCAGACGCGCCCGCGAGGCCGCGACCGTCTTGTCGCGGTTGTCGGCGGTCGCCATCTTATCGGCGCCGTCGGGCAAGTCGCCGAGAATGCGATGAACGTCGGCGGCGCTGGCGAAATATTCGTTCATGAGCGGCGTCCAGGCGCCGCGGAACGGCGCCCGGTCGGCGAGCGCCATGACGAAGCTGCGGGTCATCCCGGTATAGACGAGCTCGCCCCAAGCGAGCCGTTCCGCATCGGTGTAGCCGGCCGCGGCGATCCGCCCTCCGGCGATCGGAATGAGATCGGCGGTCGTCGAGCCGATGTCGATCAGGAGCGCGTCGGGCGCTCCGAGCGCGACGAGCGCGGCGGTCGCATGCCAGTTCGCCGATGCGATGTCGGCCGCGTGCGCGGCGGCCTCGCCAAGGCCGACGAAGCCGGCGCGGCCCGCATAGAGGCTGGGCTCCGCGGGCTTAAGGCGCTGGGCTGCGATCGCCGCGAGACCTACCACCCCTTCCCGGCGCGAGGGAAAGGCGTCGCACAATTCGCCCGTCATGGTGACCGCGTGACGATCGGCCGAGCCGAGTTCGGCGCCGATCGCTTCGAACGCAGCCGTGAGGCTGTCCAGTCCCAGCCACAGCGGCGTCGCCGCCTGAACCACCGCCTCGACCCGCCCGTCTTTCACCCGCGCGGCCTTCAGATGCGCTCCGCCGATGTCCCAGCCGATGACGACGCTCACTCATCCTCCGAAATGCCGGGGCCCCGACCAAATATCAAGTCCCGCAGATCCCGACGAGCCGCGAACCCGCGGGACTTGGTATAAGACCCTTATGCGACGCTGCGGCAACCGCCAAGGAGCCTTTGGATTCGATTGGGACTCTGCCGCCTCCCTCAAGGGCCGCGCGAAGCTCGGCGTCTCGAAGGATGATCCAGTTGGCGGCGAGGCTCGTGCGCGTCTCGAACGTCCGCCTCGGCAAGCTCAGGACAGGCTTTCGAGACGCGATGCTGCGCAGCTCCCCTCAGGACGAGGGCCGGTTGAGAGTTACACCCCGCGAGCGAACAGGCGGAAAGCATCGACGATGAAATCGGCTCCCAGCCAAACCCCCGGTGCGGCGTCGTGAAACTGGCCATCGTGAAACTGGGCGGCAGCCAGGCGACCGGTCAGCATCTCAAGGACTGGCTCGCCGCGATCGCGGCCGAAGCGGGCTCGGTCGCCATCGTGCCGGGCGGCGGCCCGTTCGCGGAGGCGGTGCGAAAAGCGCAGGCCCCGGTCGGCTATGACGACCGCGCTGCGCATGTCATGGCGCTGATGGCGATGGCCCAGTTCGGCTCAGCGCTCGCAAGCCTCAACCCCGCGCTCAAACTGACGGCGTCGCGCGCCGCGATCCGCCGCACGCTGAAAGAGGGCAAGGTTCCAGTGTGGTCGCCCGAACCGATGGCCCACGCCGCCCAGCTGCCGGAAAGCTGGGACCTGACCTCCGACAGCCTCGCCGCCTGGCTCGCGGCCATCGCCGCCGAGGCGGGCTCGATCGTGGTCGTCCCGGGCGGCGGCCCGTTCGCGGAGGCCGTGCGAAAGGCGCAGGCTCCGGTCGGCTA
>DATNBG010000241.1:0-5811 GCA_035572075.1 Roseiarcus sp.
GTTCCGAATGGAACGCCGAGGCGATCGGCGTCGCGGCTCGCAGGGCCCATCACGTCGCGAAAGTCGGTGGCAAAGTCCGCCGCACCTTCAAGACAGCCATGCGCGGCCCATGGATGCGCTCCGCCTTGCGACAGGTTTTGCCGGCTCATCAGAACAAGGATCAAGCGCCGATGGCGCGCGATGTGATGGTCGATGTATTGGCTGGCGTAGGCCTCGTTGTTCATGAGAAAGCCCTGGTCGCCGAGCCCCAGGTCCTGGATGAAGACAGCGTCGCAAGGAAGCGCTGCGTCGCGGCGGTTGACGACCTCGATCCGCCAGAACCAGGCGTTCAGGCGCGGATGCAGCCAGAGGGTGACCCGATGGCCGACGCCGCCCGCTTCTCCCTCCCAGACATACCGGTCGTCGGAAGCGCCGACGCGAAGCGCGGCCTCGGGCCCCATGATGGGCAGAATCGCCGGCTGAGGTCCGCCGACGCGCAGATAGAGGCGGGCCATGCCGTTGGCGATAGGCGAGGCGAGCGTCTGATTGATCATGATCCGGCGGGCGGCCTCGCTGTGCTCGATGGCGAAGATCGCGCCGCTCGGCAGGAGGCTGATCGAAAGCCCGGCGCCGTTGGCGATCCGCGTGAGGCCGAGATCGTCCCGGCGCGGCGTCGTCAGGATCTCAATCGACGAATGCGGCATCCCCTCCCCCCGTAAATGCTCCGGCTCCAACATCGGCCGGCAGGCGGCGCCTGTAAATGGCGCCGCAACCGCCTTCTTCCAGCGCGAAGACCGTCTTTGATCCGGACAACGCAGCCGGGCCGGATGAACGCCGGCCGGAATTGCGCTATTGAGCATTGGCGGGTTTGGATCGAAAGCCGGCGCAAGCCGGTCGGGTGAGGCGATGGAAGCAAAATTTCCAAACAACTGGATGTGGTCGGAGGCTTTCGAGATGCTGGCCCGCGCCGAGCGCATGCATCGGCAATTCTTTCCGCCGTCCAGTTCGCGCGCGCCGGTCGCGTGGGAGCCGCCGGTCGACATTCTCGAGACCGAGCGCGCGGTGCTGGCGCTGGTCGCCCTACCGGGGGTCGATTTCGACGAGGTCAAGGCGGTCATCAACCAGGGCGAACTGCTGATCTCGGGCTGCCGGGCCTACCCGGAGGCGATGCGGACGGCGATCATCCACCGCCTCGAATTGCCGCAAGGCCGCTTTGAGCGCCGCATCCGTCTGCCCGCGGGCCGCTATAGCGCGATTCATCGGTCGGAATTCAAGGGCTGCCTGCTGGTCACGCTGGAGAAGTCGGGGGCCCCGAATGACTGACGCCCCGACCGCCTCCGAAGAGTCCCGCGCCGCGGCGCCTTCGCCGCCATTGCCGGCTGACGCGCTGATCATCGTGCCGGTGCGCGGCCTGGTGCTGTTTCCGGGGACCGTGCTGCCGATCGCGCTTGGCCGCCCCCGTTCGGTGCTGGCGGCGCAAAGAGCGGTGAGGGAACAGAAGCCGGTCGGCATCGTGATGCAGCGGAACGCCGAGATCGCCGATCCGCTTCCCGTCGACCTGCACCGGATGGGAACGGTCGCCAATATCGCGCGCTACATCACCGCGCCGGACGGAACGAACCATATCCTCTGCCAAGGAGAGCAGCGGTTCCGGGTCGACGATTATCTGAGCGGCTGGCCGTTCTTCGTCGCCAGAACAGAGAAGATTACCGAGCCCACTGCAAAGTCGGATCAGATCGAGGCCCGCTTCGTTCATCTCAAGGGCCAGGCGATCGAGGCGATCCAGCTCCTGCCGCAGGCGCCCGCCGAATTGCTGGCCACCATCCAGAACATCGAGGAGCCGGGCGCGCTCGCCGATCTGGTGGCGACCTTCATGGACGCGACCCCGGACGAGAAGCAGGAGATCCTCGAGACGGTGGACATCGGCGCGCGAATGGAGCGGGTCTCCCGCCTGCTCGCGCACCGGATCGAGGTCTTGAGACTCTCGCAGGAGATCGGCCGGGAGACCAAGGCCTCGCTCGACGCCCGCAATCGCGAGGTGCTGCTGCGCGAGCAGATGGCGGCCATTCAGCGCCAGCTTGGCGAAGCGGACGAGGGAAAGTCGGCCGAGATCGCCGAGCTCGAGAAGGCGATCACAAACGCCCACATGCCGAAGGAGGTCGACGACCAGGCGCGCAAGGAGCTGAGGCGGCTCCAGCGCATGCCGGAGGCGGCGGGCGAATACGGCATGGTCCGCACCTATCTCGACTGGCTGGTGGAGCTGCCGTGGGCGCTGCCCGAGGAAAAGCCGATCGACATCGCCGCGGCGCGGCGCATCCTCGACGAGGATCACTTCGGCCTCGAGAAGATCAAGCGCCGGATCATCGAATATCTGGCGGTGCGCAAGCTCGCGCCGGACGGCAAGGCGCCGATCCTCTGCTTCGTCGGGCCTCCCGGGGTCGGCAAGACATCGCTCGGCCAGTCGATCGCACGCGCCATGGACCGCAAGTTCGTCCGGGTGAGCCTCGGCGGGGTGCATGACGAAGCCGAGATCCGCGGACACAGGCGAACCTATATCGGCGCCCTCCCCGGCAATATCATCCAGGCGATCCGCAAGGCAGGCGCCCGCAATTGCGTGATGATGCTCGACGAGATCGACAAGCTCGGCTCAGGCATTCAGGGCGATCCGGCCTCGGCGATGCTCGAAGTGCTCGATCCCGAGCAGAACAACACCTTCCGCGACAATTACCTCGGCGTGCCCTTCGACTTGAGCCGCGTCGTGTTCATCGCGACCGCCAATATGCTTGACACCATCCCAGGGCCCCTTCGCGACCGCATGGAGATCATCGCTCTCACCGGCTATACCGCAAGCGAGAAGTTCCAGATCGCGCGCCGCTATCTCGTACGCCGCCAGATGGACGCCAATGGCCTCAAGGCCGGGCAGGTCGAACTCGCCGACGAGGCGATCCGGGCGATCATCGAACATTATACTCGCGAGGCCGGCGTCCGGAACCTCGAGCGCGAGATCGGCAGGGTGCTGCGCCAGGTCGCCATGCGGATCGCGGAAGGCGAGAGCGGCCCGATCGCGATTTCCGCCGGCGATCTTCAGAGCATTCTGGGCCCGCCGCCGTTCGAGGACGAGGTAGCAATGCGCACCAGCGTGCCGGGCGTCGCGACCGGCCTCGCCTGGACGCCGGTCGGCGGCGACATCCTGTTCATCGAGGCGACTGCTGCGCCGGGCGGCGGCCGGCTGATCCTCACCGGCCAGCTCGGCGACGTGATGAAGGAAAGCGCGCAGGCCGCGCTCAGCATCGTCAAGAACCGCGCCGCCTCCTACGGCGTCGACCCCGCCCGCTTCGAGAAGACCGACATCCACATCCATGTTCCCGCGGGCGCAACGCCGAAGGACGGTCCCAGCGCAGGGGTGGCGATGTTCATGGCGCTCGTCTCGCTGCTCACCGACCGCACCATTCGAAACGACACCGCGATGACGGGAGAGATCAGCCTCCGGGGCCTGGTGCTGCCGGTCGGCGGGATCAAGGAGAAGGTGGTCGCCGCGCACCGGGCGGGCCTGAAGCGCGTCATGCTGCCGTCACGCAACCGCAAGGACTTCGACGACATCCCCGAGGAGGTGCGGCAGCAACTGGCGTTCGTCTGGCTCGAACGTGTGGACGACGCGGTTGCGGCAGCGCTCGAGCCGGCCAGGCCGAATAGCCCCGCGGCCGAGTCGCCCGGCGACCGCGACGCCATGTCGCCTTCGTGAGGCGCGCCGACTGGGCGAATCGTTGTCGGTCTCAAGCCGCGTCGATTTCCGTCTCTCCCGCAGGCTCGCCTTCGCCCCCGCGGTCTTGGCGCGGACCGATCCTTTTCAATGGGCTAGGCGCCGAGGCGCGAGGCCCTGAGCGAACCAAATGTGATAGGCGCGAGCTACGGCTGCCGCTCGAGCCTGGCGAGAAGCGCGGCGAGCGGCTCGGCATGGGCGAGCGCGAGATCGGCCGCCCCGGCGATGTCGTCGATCGACGCATGCGGCAAGGCGCCCGCCGGTTCGGCCAAGTCGCCAATCAGCGCCACGATGCGCGGGTCGCTGGGATACAGCGGCGGCTTGCCGTTGGCGACCCGAAAGATCTCGATCTTGGGCAGCGGGTCGCGCTTGAAGCCCTCGATCAGCACGAGGTCGACGGGCTTGAGCAGGCGCAGCAGCTCAGGCAACGGCGGCTCAGGGGCGCCGCGCAATTCCCGCATCAAGGCGACCCGATTGGCGGACGCGACCAGCACTTCCTCGGCGCCGGCCAAGCGATGCTCGTGAGAATCCTTGCCCGGCTGGTCGAGGTCGAAATTGTGATGAGCGTGCTTGATCGTCGAAACGCGGAAGCCCCTGCGGTTGAGCTCGGGGATCAGCTTGACGATCAGCGTCGTCTTGCCCGCCCCGCTCCAGCCGGCGAACCCGATCACGCGCATGGGCGACCCTCTCCTTTGGCGAGCGCCCCTGCCCCATCCGCGCCCCCGCCCCGTCCAAGAGGTGTCGCCCCAGGTTAAACCGGACTCGAAAAGCGCTTAAGCCGCGACGTCGGCGACCACCGTGTCGAGCAGCGGCGCGCCCATCGCGGTCACCCGGATGCGCCCGCGCTCGTCGCGCTCGAGAAAGCCGTCCTCGATCAGGCTCTTGAGACGGTCGGGATCGATCGCCCGGCCGCTCACCTTCTCGAACGCGCGCGGATCGACGCCTTCGCTCAGGCGCAGCCCCATCAGCAGGAATTCGTCCCCCTGCTCTTCTCTGCTCAAGGCCATGCTCTCGACCAGCCCGTTGCCCTCGCTCTCGACCAGGGTCAGCCACATTTCCGGGTGCCGCTCGGTCTCCTGCGCCAGGCGCCCTTTCGGCGTGACCAGGCGCCCGTGCGCGCCGGGGCCGATCCCGGCATATTCGCCGTAGCGCCAGTAGATGAGGTTGTGGCGGCTCTCGCCGCCGGGGCGGGCGTGGTTCGACACTTCGTAAGCCGGCAGGCCGCGCGCGTATGTGACTTCCCGCGTCGTCTGGAACAAGGCGAGGCTCAATTCCTCGTCCGGGAGCTTGAGCTTGCCCGCGTCGCGCAGGCGCTCGAACATGGTGTCGGGCTCGATGGTCAATTGATAGAGCGAGACATGGTCGCCGACAAGCGTGAGCGCCTCGACGAGCTCGCGGCGCCATTGGGCCGCGCTTTGCCCCGGCCGTCCGTAGATGAGGTCGAAGCTGAAGCGGGGAAACAGCGCGGCGGCGAGCTTGACCGCGGCGAGCGCCTCGGCTGCGGTGTGCCTGCGGCCAAGGGCCTTGAGGTCGGCGTCGTTCAGGGCCTGCACCCCGATCGACAGCCGGTTGACGCCGGCCGAGCGATAGCCGCGAAACCGCTCGGCCTCGACGCTGGTCGGATTGGCCTCGAGCGTGATCTCCGCGTCCTTGTCGAGGCGCCAGGCCGACGCGATCGCGTCGAGGATTCCCTGCACGGTCTCCGGCGCCATGAGCGACGGGGTGCCGCCGCCGAAAAAGACCGAGCGCACGATGCGGCGCGGCGTGAGCGCGGCGCGGTGGGCGATTTCCGCCCTGAACGCCGAAAGATAGCGCGCCTCGTCGATTCCCCCGCCGCGCACGTGGCTGTTAAAATCGCAATAGGGACATTTCGCCAGGCAGAAGGGCCAATGCACATAGACCCCGAAGCCGGGGTCGGCGCCGGCGCTGGCGACGCCTGCGGTCGCTGGGCGAATCATCGCCCCGTTATGCCAGCGAACGCGGGGCAGCGCCAGCGCGGGCGGCGCGAAGGGGCGGCGCTGCCTTTTCCAACCGTGAGGGTTGAATCAATATTGCCACACGCGCGGTTGTAT
>DATNBG010000242.1:0-5318 GCA_035572075.1 Roseiarcus sp.
GGGTCAACATCCTTCGACCTCCCTTGCGTTGAATCTTCGGAATCGCACCCGGGTTCCGAACGCCTATACGTTCGGGACCGCAGCCGGTTACAGGGAGCAACGAAATTCTTTGGCTCCCGGGCAGGCGGTCTCCAGTGGCGCCGGGAGTTGACCGGAGGACGCCGCCCGCTCAAGCATATTCTCGGCGTCGCCAAACAACCGCATGCCCCGCGCTCGCTTCGTCGGCGTTCGTCGCCCCCGTTCCGGAGGAAACACTCCATGACCGCCATCAATTCGGTCGTCGACCTTGCGGTTGAAGGCGAGGTCGCGCTCGTCACGGTTGACTCGCCGCCGGTGAACGCGTTGTCGCAGGCCGTCCGCGATGGGCTCAAGCGCGGGGTCGAGCAAGCGGAAGCGAACGGCGCCGTCAAGGCGATCGTCATCATCTGCGGCGGGCGGACCTTCATCGCCGGCGCCGACATCGCCGAATTCGGCAAGCCGCCCGCCCCGCCGCGCCTTCCCGAGGTTCTGGACGCGATCGAGAACGCGTCGAAGCCCGTCATTGCCGCGCTGCACGGGACGGCGCTCGGCGGCGGGTTCGAGGTCGCGCTGACCGCGCATTACCGGATCGCGGTCCCCTCGGCGAAATGCGGCTTGCCGGAAATCAAGCTCGGCCTCATCCCAGGCGCAGGCGGCACGCAGCGGCTGCCGCGGCTCGTCGGCGTCGAGAAGGCGCTGGACGTCATTCTCTCCGGCGCGCCGTTCGGCGCCCGCGAGGCCAGGGAATGGGGCGTGGTCGACGAACTCGCCGAGGAAGGGAAGCTGCGTGAGGGGGCGATCGCCTTCGCCCGGCGCCTGATCGCCGGGAAGGCGCCGCTGAAGAAGGTGCGCGACCGATCCGAGAAGCTCGCGCCGGCGCGGGGCAAACCTGAAATCTTCGAGGCGATCCGCAGGGCCCATGCGCGAAAGTTCCGCGGGTTCGAGGCCTGGGAGAAGGCGATCGACTCGGTCAAGAACGCGGTTGACTTGCCCTTCGACGAAGGAATCGCGAAGGAGCGCGCCATGTTCATGGGCCTGCTTCAAACCACACAGTCAAAAGCCCAGCGCTACGTCTTTTTCGCCGAGCGGCAGGCGGCGAAGGTCGCCGGCATCGAAGCCGGCGAGCCGACCCGGAAGATCGCCAGGTTGGGCGTGATCGGCGCCGGCACGATGGGCGGCGGCATCGCCATGAATTTCCTGTCGGCCGGAATCCCGGTCACGATCGTGGAGACCTCGAAAGAGGCGCTCGACCGCGGCGTTTCGATCATGCGCGGCAACTACGAGGCGACCGCCAGGAAGGGCCGCCTGACCATGCCCGAGGTCGAGGAGCGGATGGGCAGGCTTTCGCCGACGCTCGATTTCACGGCTCTCGCTGACGCCGACCTGGTGATCGAGGCCGTGTTCGAGGACATGGACCTCAAGAAGAGCGTATTCGAAAGGCTAGACAAGGTCGCCAAGCCCGGCGCGATCCTGGCCTCGAACACCTCCTACCTCGACATCGACGAAATCGCCGCGAGGACCGGACGGCCCGAGGACGTGCTCGGCACGCATTTCTTCTCGCCCGCTAACGTCATGCGGTTGCTCGAAATCGTGCGCGGCGCGAAGACCTCGAAATCGACGCTGGCGACCATCGTCCAGCTTGCGCCGAGGATCGGCAAGGTCGGCGTGGTCGTCGGCGTCGCTCATGGCTTCGTCGGCAACCGCATGCTGGCTCAGCGCCAGCGCGAGGCGATGAAGCTCATCCTCGAGGGCGCGACGCCCTCAGACGTCGACCGCGTGCTGGTCGATTTCGGCATGCCGATGGGCCCGTTTGCGATGAGCGATCTCGCCGGCCTCGACATCGGCTGGTCGGCGGCGGCGTCAAAGCGGGCGACGATCCGCGAAATCCTGTGCGAGGAGGGAAGGCGCGGGCAGAAGACCGGCGCGGGCTTCTATGATTACGACGAAGCGCGCAATGCGAAGCCCTCGGCGCATGTGGAAAAGCTCATCCGGGAATTCGCAGCTTCCAAGGGGATCGAGCAGCGTAAAGTCAGCGACGATGCAATCCTCGAGCGCTGCGTCTATCCGATGATCAACGAGGGCGCGAAAATCCTCGAAGAGGGCAAGGCGCAGCGCGCCTCTGACATCGACATCGTCTGGATCTACGGCTACGGCTGGCCGGTCTATCGCGGCGGGCCGATGTTCTACGCCGACACGATTGGCCTCAAGGCGGTGCTTGGCAAGCTCAAGGCGTTTCAGGCCAGGTTCGGCGACGACTTCAGGCCGGCGGCGCTATTGGAGAAACTGGCGGCGGAGGGCGGGAGGTTCACGCAGGGGTGATGCAACCGATGCGCGAGCCCTCATCCGGCCGGCGTCGCCGGCCACCTTCTCCCGAGGGGAGAAGATCCCCTTCCCCTCTGGGGGAAGGTGGCGCGCCGAAGGCGCGACGGATGAAGGTGGGGCAAATTGAATTCTGACCAAACAATGAGCGGATCGGAGATCCCACATGCGTGAAGCCGTCATCGTCGCAACCGCGCGCACGCCGATCGGCAAGGCCTATCGCGGCGCCTTCAACGACACCCAGGCCCAGACCTTGGGCGGGCACGCAATCGCGAGCGCGCTCAAGCGCGCCTCTGTCGAACCCGGCGAGGTCGACGACGTGGTGATGGGCGCGGCGCTCCAGCAGGGGTCGCAGGGCGGCAACGTCGCCCGCCAGTGCGCCTTGCGCGCCGGCCTGCCGACGAGTGTCGCAGGCATGTCGATCGACCGGCAGTGCGCCTCGGGCCTCATGGCGATCGCGACCGCCGCCAAGGAGATCGTCGAGGACGGCATGAGCGTGACGATCGGCGGCGGGCTCGAATCGATCTCCCTCGTCCAGAACGACAGGATGAACCGCTATCGCGCCCAGGACCCGTGGCTGGTCGAGCATCAGGGCGACATCTACATGACGATGATCGAAACGGCCGAGACGGTGGCGGAGCGATACCAGGTCACGCGCGAGCGGCAGGACGAATATGCGCTGCAGTCGCAGCAACGGACCGCGGCGGCCCAGGCTGCCGGCCGCTTCGACGCCGAGATCGTCCCGCTGCGCAGCGTGATGAAGGTCGTCGACAAGGCGACCCAGGCCGTCTCGGACAAGCCGGTCACCTTGAAGCAGGACGAAGGCGTGCGCGCCGACACGACGCTCCAGGGCCTCGCCGGGCTGAAGCCGGTGTTCGCAGACGGTCAGCGGATCAAGGCGGGCTCGTTCATCACCGCGGGCAACGCCTCGCAACTCTCCGACGGCGCTTCCGCCTGCGTGTTGATGGAGGCCAAGCTCGCCAGCCAGCGCAACCTCGAGCCGCTCGGGATCTACCGCGGCATCGCGGTCGCCGGCTGTGACCCGGACGAAATGGGGATCGGGCCGGTGTTCGCCGTGCCGAAGCTGCTTCATGCGCATAGCCTCAAACTGGACAACATCGACCTGTGGGAGCTGAATGAGGCGTTTGCGGTCCAGGTCATCTACTGCCGTGACCGGCTCGGCATCGACAACATGAAGCTCAATGTCGATGGCGGCGCGATTGCGGTCGGCCACCCCTATGGCATGAGCGGCGCGCGCTTGACCGGACATGCGCTGATCGAGGGCAAGAGGCGCGGGGCGCGCTATGTCGTGGTGACGATGTGCGTCGGCGGCGGCATGGGCGCGGCCGGCCTGTTCGAAATCGCCTGAGCGCTTCAAGGGCGGTCGCCGTGAGCGAATCGAACCCCATGGCGCCGCTCGCGGCCTTTCGCGGGCAGAAGCCGCCGGCGCCGGCGTGGTTCGAGCGCGCGATCGCGGTCGAGCCCGAGCGGTCGTTCGTCGTCGTCGAGGGCGCTCAAGTCGAGACCCTCGCCTGGGGCGAGCGCGGCAAGCCGGGGCTCGTATTCCTGCACGGCGGGGCCGCGCATGCCGACTGGTGGAGCTTCATCGCTCCGTTCTTCGTCCACGAGCGGCGAGTCGTTGCGCCGACATTCACCGGCATGGGGCGCTCAGACTGGCGCTCTCACTATGACTTCCGCCAGTTCGTCCGCGAGGCGCGGGAGGCGGGGCGCGCCGCGGGGGCGTTCGAGGCGGGGCCGCCCACTGTCGTTGGCCACTCTTTTGGGGGCCGGATCGCGGTCGGGCTCGCCCATGATTTCGGCGATGAGCTCGCCGCGGCGTTGATGGTCGATCCGCCCTTCTTCGCGCCTGAGAACCAGCGCAAACCCTCTCCGCCCCGCGGGACGACCCGGGAGCACAGCGTCAGGCCTTCGCTCGAGGCCATCATCGCCCGGTTCCGCCTCGCCCCGCCGCAGGCTTGCGACAATCTGTTCATTCTCGACTTCATCGCCCGCCGCTCGGCGCGAAGGGCGGTCGACGCCGAGGGCAGGCCCGGCTGGTCGCTGAGCTTCGACCCGCATTTCTGGGAGCGGTTCGGGCGCCTCGATCCGATCGCCATGGTCAAGGGCGCCCGCGCGCCGCTCGCCCTCATTCGCGGCGCGAAGTCGCAGCTCTTCCACCCCGAGGACGCCGCTTATCTTAAGAGCCTGATCGCGCCCGGCTCGCCCTATGTCGAGATTCCCGAGGCTGAGCATCACGTAATGATCGACCAGCCGCTCGCCTTCGTCGCCGCGCTCCGCGCGCTGCTTTCGGCCTGGCCGCCGGCGGCCAAAGGGGGCGTAGGCTCGCTCGACGGCTGAAAGCCAGTTCGACAACGCCAATTGTCGCCTTCGCCACGTCTCGCGGCGACAGCCGGGCCGCCACGCGGCGGGCAGCGTTCGCCGAGATAATGGGGAGGGAAGGGGCGTGGACATCGCACCTCCGAACGACGGCCTGGAAGGTCTCGCGCCAGTCGAGCCGCGAGAGCCCGCCGGGATCATGCCGAACAAGCGGCATTAGAAGTTTCACGGCTTCATGACCGGTGCACCTGCCTCGGTCTTGAGGGCGCGCGGCAAGGCTGCCCCACCCGAGCCGAGGGTCATACCGCTTCGCTGATTGGTTCTCCTTCCGCAAGCCGGCGGCGGATCGACCATTTGCGAGTCCGTCTTGAGCGATTTCAATGGCTTGCGGCGACATTTCCGACTCATTTTCCCTGCCTTCGGCCGCAGAACCCCGGTAGCCCCGGCTTTCTCGCCTTGGTCTTAATGGCGATACTGGCGATACTTGTTCATGCGCCGTTTTGCGGTTGCGAGTGCCGAGCGCTTTTCGTCATGGCCGGGGTTGTCCGGGACAAGCCCGGACAAGCTCGGACAAGCCCGGCCATGACGCAGCCCCGCGTGCAAAGCTCGCCAAACCAACAAGCGATGCTGCAAAGCGCTTTCTC
>DATNBG010000243.1:0-6411 GCA_035572075.1 Roseiarcus sp.
TGGATCGCCACGTCGCTTCGCTCCTCGCGATGACGATTCAAAATCAATTGCATCTCGTCCTATTAGGCGGCGTCCCTTGTAAGCCGCGCTCGCTGAGCGTGTAGGCGCGGTCAGCGACCGCGCCTACAGACGCGCGGCGGCGTCGACAAATCAAGGCCCACGAGATCGCCGATCGCGTCGATCGTCCTGTCGGCCGCCCCGTCGCGCGGCGGCTCTTCGCGGGCATAGTGGCCCTGCCTGGGAAAGACGGTCGTGACCCGATCGCCCCAGGCGGCCTTGACCGCGGCGAGGATGCGCGCCTTGTCGTCGATCAGCGTGTAATGGGCCGCGGGATAGCGCCGCGCCACGTCCTTAAGCTCCTTCTCCTTGTGGACGTAGATCATGACGCGGCCGCCGAACGCCTCCCACAGGCCGGAGCGCAGGATCTTGCGCGGCTGAAAGATGGCGTCGCCGTCCGAGAGGATGGCGGGTGTTCCCCATTGGCCGGCATGGTTCACCGCGTCGAGCGCATGGCGGTAGAGCCGGTCGGCGAACGGATAGTCCATGAGCCAGTTGGCGGTGACGGGGATTTCGCGATCGTAGCGGTTTTCGAGCCTGAGGCGCTCGAGCGCCCCGAGATAGTCCATGTAGCCCAGCGCGTCCCACAGCTCGTCCATGATGGCCCAGTAGCGCGCCGAGGCGCGCTCGCCGTGGGCGGCTCGCAGCCGTTCCCGGAGGTCCTCCCGAAACCGGTCGTTATCGAGGAGCGTGTTGTCGACATCGAACAGAAAGACCGCGCCGGCCCCTGAGTTCATGGGCTTCCCCCCTGGCGGCGCCGGCGGGCGCGGCGCCAGCCTCAGACCTTCACGGTCGAAGCCTGATAGATTTCGTCGATCGAATCTTTCAGCTCCTTGTCGAACTCGGCGTCGGACATCGAGCGCTTGAGCCCCTCCGCGAGCGCGCGCGAGAAGCTTGCGATCATGCCGTGATTTTTGGCGAGGCGTTCGCAGGCGTCGTCCCGCGTATAGCCGCCCGAGAGCGCGACGACGCGGACCACCCGCTTGTCCTTGATCAGCGGCGCATAGAAATCGGGAACCTCGGGCAGCGTCAGCTTGAACATCACCTTGCGGCCGGCCGGGAGCGCGTCGAGCCCTTTGGTCAGTTCGTCGAGCAGGATCCGCTCGGCGCCGGCCTTTTCGGGACTCTTGATCGAGATTTCCGGCTCGAGGATCGGGGTGAGCCCGTGCTCCGCTATGTGGTTTCCAAATTCGAACTGCTGCCTGGCGATCGCGGCGATGCCGGTCTTCGACGCCAGGTTGATGACCGAGCGCATCTTGGTGCCGAACACCCCGAGCTTCGCCGCGCGGGCGAGCAGCTTGTCGAGGTCGGGCATCGGCTTCATCAGCCTGACGCCATCCCTTTCCTCCTCCAGCCCCTTGTCGACCTTGACGATCGGCACGACGCCCCGCTCCTCCCACAGATACGCCGGAACCGGCTTGCCCTTCGCCTCGCCGTCCATGGTGCGCTCGAACAGGATCGCGGCGATGACCTTGTCGCCCTTGAAGGCCGGCGCGGTGATGATGCGAACCCGCATTTCGTGCACGAGTTCGAACATCTTGGCGTCGTCGCCCTTGTATTCGCTGTCCGGAATCCCGTAGAGGCGCAATGCGCCGGGAGTCGATCCGCCGCTCTGGTCGAGCGCGGCGATGAAGCCGGGCTTGCCCGACATCTGCGCCATCATCTGATCGTTGGCCATGTCGGTGGTTCCTCATGTTTGAAGTTGTCGCGCTCCGCTCGAGCGGGCCCGTTCAATGAAGCGGACCGGATGCAGGCGTCAAGAGCGCCAAACGTC
Source organism: Roseiarcus sp. (assembly GCA_035572075.1). Classification (GTDB taxonomy): domain Bacteria; phylum Pseudomonadota; class Alphaproteobacteria; order Rhizobiales; family Beijerinckiaceae; genus Roseiarcus. Next base: position 1,832 of record DATNBG010000243.1, read on the forward strand.
GCGCGCTCTCCGGCGCCTCAGCCGAAGCCTTCGTACGATAGTGTAGCACCGAACAGCAGGCTGTCGGGAGCGTGCAACGCAAAAAGTGCGACGAAGGGGTGCGGGGCCGCGCTGCTGGCCTTCGTCATGGCCGGGCTTGTCCCGGCCATCCACGGATCGCAGCCGCGAAAGGACGGGCACGACCCTCGTCGCGAGCGTAAGCAAGAGAGACGCCTGTCGGCGTCTCCAGTGGATTGCCGCGTCAAGCTCGGCCATGACCTACCGAGGCGTAGCGGGGCGGCCGGAGCGTCGATGAGGATTGCGCGGCCCGCCAACAAGTATCGCATAAGAGTCCAGCTTGTATGGCGGAAAACCGAGGGTTGTTTTAATAATTCTGAATTTACCTTGACTCGGCGGCAGAGATCGTGCTAGGCTACAAAATCGGACAACGGTTGAGAATGAGGATTGGAAGTGACGGCAAACGCAGAAAGCCGTTGGAGCGGCCGGCGCGGAGCCGGCTCGAGCCGGTGCGCAACCTGGGGTAGAAATGGGAATTTTTTTTATTTTTTCCGGGCGTAACCCATTGAAAAGTCTCGATTCGTAAAAATAAACGCTAGTAAACGCCAGCAAATTTACTAGCGCTTAGGCGCATTTTGCTCGCATTTGCTGGCGCATATTGCGCCAACTCGCGCCGCCAGGTTGCATCGGGGACGGGCTCGGCCGCTCAGCCGCCTGTGACCAGCACGCCTTCGGGCAGGCGGGCGGCGAGCTCGCGCCCCGCCTCGCGCCCGAGCCGTTCGGCGTCGGAAGGCGCGCCCTCGGCGGCGACGGCGAAGCGTTCCGAGCCGTCGAGGCGCAAGACTTCGCCCTTGAACCTCAGCCGCTGGCCCTCGATGCGGGCGAGGCCGGCGATCGGGGTGCGGCATGAGCCCTCGAGCTCGGCCAGGAACGCGCGCTCGGCGGCGACCGCCGCCATCGTCCCGGCGTCCGAGACCGCTTTCAGCGCCTCGCGCATGCGGACGTCGGCGGCGCGGGCGGCGATGGCGATCGCGCCCTGGCCGGGGGCGGGCAGGAACGTGTCGAGGTCGAGCACGGCGCGGGCGCGATGGCTAAGGCCGAGCCGCTTCAAGCCGGCGAGCGCCAGCAGTGTGGCCCCGACCGCCCCCTGCTCGGCCTTTCTCAGCCGCGTCTCGACATTGCCGCGCAGAAGCGCGGGCTTGAGGTCCGGGCGAAGGCTCAACGCCTGGGCCTGACGGCGGACCGAGGCCGCGCCGAATGTCGCCCCGTGCGGCAGGCCCTCGATCGTGTCGGCCAGCGACGAGATGAGCGCGTCGCGCGTGTCCTCGCGCGGCAGACAGGCGCGGATCGCCACCCCTTCGGCCATGAGCGCGGGCAGGTCCTTGGCCGAGTGGACGGCGGCGTCGATCGCGCCAGCGAGGAGCGCGGCGTCGATCTCCTTGGTGAACAGGCCCTTGCCGCCGGCCTCGGCAAGCGGCCGGTCCTGGATGCGGTCGCCGCTGGTGCGGATGACCTTGAGCGTGATCCGCTCGATCTCCCACCCCAGCGCCTCGGCCAGCCGATGGCGCGCCTCGTTCGCCTGCGCCAGCGCCAGCGGCGAACCGCGTGTCCCGAGAATGAGCAAGGCGGACCGGGTCATCGCGGCGGCGTGAGCTTTGAGCGAGACCCTGTCAAGCGGGGCCTGCTTTCGAAGGGACGAAAGCGCCGTCTCACGCGCAACGGTTGATGTTTACGCGCGAGAATGGCATTGATCATCGGCATGAAACGCTCAATCCTCGCTTTCGCCGTCGTGCTGGCGGCGAGCCCGGCGTTCGCCGCGGACGATGGATATCCTCCGGGCCTGTTCGAGCATTCGCCGGTCGTCGGCGGGCCGAACGACCCTCCGCCGGACGCGGCCAGTCCGTCCGGCGCGGACGGCTCGCTTGACGACTATTGCGCCAGCATCGCCTCGCGGACCTTCCGCAGTCTTGCCGAAGTCAGACGCGCGCACGCCCGTTGCGACAGGGCGCAGGAGGGCGCGCCGCCCGATCAGTGATCGATTTGGGGAGGCCGCCGGACGGAAGGCCCGTTCGTCGCCGGTGAAGATCGCCCAATCACGCGCCTCATCGTCCCGGCTGCGTCTCCTCCTCGACGCCGACCGCATAGCCCAAGCCCCGCGCGGTCTTGATGATGTCGACGCCGAGTTTCTTGCGCAACCGGCCGATGAACACTTCGATGGTGTTCGAGTCGCGGTCGAAATCCTGCTCGTAGAGATGCTCGACGATCTCGCCGCGCGAGATGACGCGCCCGGTGTGGTGCATGAGATAGGACAGAAGGCGATATTCGTGGCTGGTGAGCTTGACCGCCACGCCGTTGACCGTGACGCGCCCGGAGCGCGCGTCGAGCCTGACCGGGCCGACCATGAGGTCGCTCGAGGCGTGGCCGGCGGCGCGGCGCAGGAGCGCCCGCACCCGCGCCAGCAATTCCTCCATATGGAAGGGTTTGGCGACATAGTCGTCGGCGCCGGCGTCGATGCCCTGGACCTTGTCGCTCCATCGGTCGCGGGCGGTGAGGATCAGGACCGGCGCCGCGCGTCCCGCCTTCCGCCAGGCTTCGAGGATCGAGATCCCGTCGCGTTTCGGCAAGCCGATGTCGAGCACGATCGCGTCATAAGGCTCGGTGTCGCCGCGAAACCAGCCTTCCTCGCCGTCGAACGCGCGGTCGACCGCATAGCCCGCGGCCTCGAGCGCGGCAGACACCTGACGGTTGAGATCCCGATCGTCCTCGACCACCAAAAGCCGCATTGCCCGCCTGCCTCCTGGAGCAACACGTTCAGATTGAATCGGCGTTGCGCCCGAGTCTTTTAATAGTCGCGGCGCTTTCGCGCAAAACGCGGACACCTCCGCGCACGCCGCACTGGATCCCGCCGAAATCAGTTCTTGAGTTGCGGCTCGTGCGGCTCGTGAGCCTCGCGCGGTCCGTGAGCCTCGCGCGGCTCGCGCGCCGGTCGGGCGACGATCTTTCCGCTTGCGGCCCCCATCTCGACATGCACGAGGCGCCCATCACGATGCAAAAGGGTGATCTCGTACACGAAATCGTCCCCCGCGCGGCAGAGCCTCGCCGACAGCGCCTCGGCCTTGCGTTGGGCGGAAGCGGCCTTGAGCGCCGCGAACGGCTCGATGAGACGGTGCGACTTGACCATCTCGCGCGTCTCGGCGGCGTTGAGGCAGAGCGGCCTCGCGCCCACGCGCGGCGGCTCCGCTTGGGCGGTGTTGGCCGCGGCGTACGCCATCAGGGCGCATGAGACCGCGGCGCGGCAAACCATGGCGAGCGCGGCCATGACGACAAAGCCCCTTTTCGCGGACGCTGCGCGCCCATGTTCGCGCTTGCGGGCTGAATGCAATGTGAATGGTTGAGGAGCGAAAGCGGGCGGGGAACGCGCGGCTTGGGCGGCGATTGAAGCGCCTCGCATTCTGGCGCATGAAACTCGTTCCATGATTCCGGCCCCATGATCCTGGCCCCCGCCCGCCTCGTTCGATCGCTGGCGCTACTTGCGGCCCTCCTCGCGCCGTTCGCTTCCGCGCGTGCGCTCGTCGGCGCCGCACCCGACGGCCGCTTCGCCGACCGGGTGGCGATGGTGCTGATCCGCGGCGGCGGCGAGGCCGGCTTCTGCACGGGCCTGGTCTTGAGCCCGCGCATCCTTCTCACCGCCGCTCATTGTCTGAGGCCGTTGCGGGACATGGCGGTCCACTACCGCGACGGCAAGGGCGCCGCGGTCATCATTCCGGTCGACGCGGCGGTCGCGCACCCGCTCTACCGCGCCGACGCCATTCGAGCCCGGGTGGAATCGATTGATCTCGCCCTCATCCGGACCGCCCGGCCGCTTCCTCCGCGCTTCGCCGCCGCGGCGATCGGCGACGGCGGCGCGCCCGCGGTCGGGACGGCGGTGATCCTCTCCGGCTACGGCGCCGCACGCGAGGGCGACTGGCCATCGGGCGGGACGCTGCGCAGCGTGAGGCTGGCCGTCCGGGCGCCCGCCTCCAGCGTTCTCATCTGGGCCGCCGATCCCGCCGGAAGAGCGGCCGGCGCTTGCAGCGGCGATTCCGGCGCGCCGGTCTGGTCGGCGGACGGTTCGAGTGCGATCGCCATCGTCGCCTGGGCGCAGGGGCCTCATGGCCGCGGCTGCGGCGGCCTGACCCAGGGCCCGCTGCTCGCGCCGCTCAAGGGATGGATCGAGGAGACGAAAAGAGCGCTCGAATTGGGCGAATAGAGAGGCGCCGGCTGAGACGGCAAGATGGTGTTCAATTCTTGTCGGGCCGATTTCACAGCAAGGTCAAGCCCGAGATCCTCAAGGCGATAAACTCAGGCCAAAACCCCATCGTCTGGCGCGGCACGGGCCGGCGCGCGGACGCGGCCAAAGGCTTGACCAGCCCCTCATGGCTGGATCAATAGCAGCCTTTCGTCGGTCAGGTTGCCGATGAAGCGCCCAACCGCGAGATCGGAGCAGTGGCCTATAGCCCGCAGACCACGGTTAGCCGGCCATTGGTCGTGTCCTTAACAATCGGGCAGAACCGGGTCGGGGCGTTCACCGTCCCAAGCGGCAT
>DATNBG010000244.1:0-2724 GCA_035572075.1 Roseiarcus sp.
CGAACCTATGCTGACCATCCTGCTCGACGGCGTCGCCTACGGCATGCTGCTGTTCGTCCTCGCCTGCGGGCTCTCGGTGACGCTGGGGCTGATGAATTTCATCAACCTCGCGCACGGCGTGTTCGCGATGGCCGGCGGCTATGTGACGGCGCTGGCGATGAACCGGCTCGGCGTCCCGTTCCTCCTCACGCTGCCGGCGGCTTTCCTCATCCCCGCGATCCTCGGGGTGGCGCTCGAGCGCACGCTTTACCGGCGGCTCTATGGCGCGAGCCCGCTCGACCAGGTCCTGTTCACGATCGGACTCGTCCTGATGGCGATGCCGGTCGCCGACGTGCTGGTCGGCCACGAGGCCCAACAGGTTCATCTGCCTGCCTGGCTCAACGGGCGGATCGAGAGCCACGGGGTCGGGATCAGCGTCTATCGCCTCTTCATCATCGCCCTCTGCGGCCTCATCGCCGCGACCCTTCAGGTCTTTCTGATCAAGACCCGGTTCGGCGCGCAATTGAGGGCCGCGGTGGATGACGCGCGGGTCGCCCAGGGTCTGGGCGTCGACGTCGACCGCATCTTCGCCGTCGCCTTCGCGGTCGGGAGCGGCCTCGCGGGGCTCGGCGGAGCGCTCGCCGCCGATGTCGTCGGCGGCGTCGATCCCTCGTTCCCGGTGAAATTCCTTGTGACCTTCCTCATCGTCGCGGTCATTGGCGGCTCGAACGGAATCCTGGGCGCGCTATTCGGCGCGCTGCTGCTCGGCGTGCTCGACGTCGCCGGCAAGTATTACATCCCCTCGATCGGCGCGTTCATCATCTACGGGGTGATGGTGGTCACGCTGATCGTGCGGCCGCAAGGATTGTTCGCGCGCGGAGACGGGCGATGAGCGCGCCCGGCGCATCGACAAGGCGCCGCGTCGCCGCGCACCTCACTCGCGGAGCGCGCTGGCGCTGGCCGGAGATCGCCTTCTGGCTCGCGGTTCTGGCGGCGATCCTCCTCGCGCCCTCGCGCGCAGGACTCTTCAACGAAATCCTGATCGCGGGCCTGTTCGCGCTGTCGCTCGATCTCATTCTCGGATTGGCGGGGATCGTCTCGCTCGGCCACGCGGCGTTTCTCGGCCTCGGCGCCTATGCCGCGGCCATTCTCGCCAACGGCGGCTTCGCCGACCCCTTGCCCGGGCTTGCGTTCGGCGCCGCCGCAGCCGCGCTCGCCGGCTTCGCGACCGCGCCGCTCCTCTTGCGCGGCGGGGATCTCACCCGGCTCATGGTGACGCTCGGCGTGTCGCTGATGCTGGGCGAGCTCGCGAACCGCCTGAGCTGGCTGACCGGCGGCGCGGACGGCCTCAACTTCGCGATCGGACGGCTCCTTGGCCGGTTTCCGATCGACTTCACCGGCCAGCGCAACGCCGCGCTCTACTCTTACGCCGTCCTCTTCATCCTGTTCGCCGTCGCGCGTCGCCTCGCCCAGTCGCCCTTCGGGCTTGCGCTCGCCGCCGTCCGCGAGAACCGCCTGCGCGCCGACGCGCTCGGGATCGCCACCAGCCGGCGGATTGTCGCGATCTATACGGTCTCGGCGGCCTACGCCGGCGCGGCCGGGGCGCTGCTCGCCCAGACGACGCAGATCGCCTCGCTCGATCTGTTCGATTTCCACCGCTCGGCCGACGTCATGCTGATGCTGATCATCGGCGGCGCGGGCTACCTCTACGGCGGGCTGATCGGCGCGGCGGCGTTCATCGTGCTGAGGGACGTGATTTCCGCGGCGACGCCCGAATACTGGGAATTCTGGATCGGGGCGCTCTTGATCGCGCTCGTCCTCACCGGACGCGAGCGCGTCCGCGACGCGGCGGTCCGCGCCGTCTCCCTTCTCATGCCGAAGGGCGCCAGGCGGAGGGCGGCGTGAGCGCGGCGCTCGAGGCGCGCGGGCTCAAGCGCCATTTCGGCGCGCTGATCGCGACCGACGATGTGTCGTTCGCGATTGAGCCCGGCGCCCGGCAGGCGCTGATCGGACCGAACGGCGCCGGCAAGACGACGCTGATCAATCTCCTGACCGGAGTGATCAGGCCGGCCGCGGGCCAGGTCTTTCTGCAGGGGCGCGACGTCACTCGTCTTAAGCCGAGCGCGCGGGTCAGGATGGGGCTCTCGCGCACGTTCCAGATCAATCAGCTGTTTCCCGATCTGACGCCGGCCGAGTCGATTGGGCTCGCGATCTCGGAGCGCAACGGCGCCGGGGCCGATTTCTGGCGCGTGGCGGGCAGCCGGCCCGCGATCGTCGCCGAGATCGTCGATCTGCTCACGCGCTTCGGCCTCGAGGCCGAGATGGACGCGCCCACGCGGACGCTCGCCTATGGCAAGCAGCGGCTCCTCGAGATCGCGCTCGCGCTGGCTACGCGCCCGCGCGTGCTCCTGCTCGACGAACCGGCCGCGGGCGTGCCGGAGGAGGAACGGCGGGACATCCTCGCCGCCCTCGCGGCCCTGCCCTCGGATGTCGCGATCCTGCTCATCGAGCACGACATGGACCTCGTGTTCAATTTCGCCAGCCGCATTTCGGTGCTGGCCGCGGGGAGGCTGTTGATCGAGGGCGCGCCGGAGGCGATCGCGAAGGACGAGCGCGTCCGCGCCGTCTATCTGGGCGAAGACGCGCATGGCTGAGCTCTTGCGGGTCGAAGGCTTGAGCGCCGGTTATGGCGAGGCGCGGATCGTCCACTCCGTCAGCTTCGCGGTTCAGGACGGCCAGTCGCTG
>DATNBG010000245.1:0-5414 GCA_035572075.1 Roseiarcus sp.
GATACAACTCCTACGAGAATTTTATGCATAGTACATCTGCCAGTATTAAGGGCGCTCATCGCCGCCAGGCGTCTCTCCTTCACGCACTATCAACAATTCGTAATCGGCGAGTAAAGGCTTTAACTTAAAAACCGCCGTGGACCCGGGTGAAAGCCGACCCTCTTCCGTTGCGAGAGGAATTTTCGCCACTCAAGCTAGTCTACCAGGCGGCTTCCGCGATCTCGCCGCGGACCAAAGCTGACTAAAATTAACCTACGGAATTATGTCAACATTAAATCAAAGCCTCCCAGATTTGGCCCATGGGCCGCAACCAGAGAGGCGCAGGACGCTCCACAAAAGTGTTTTCCGGGCGTTCGAGGCCCGCAATGAGAGAGGGAGACGCCTGCCGAAGGCGGCGGGCCCGCGCCGGACCCGAAGCCCTCCGGTCACTGGCCGCCAAATTCCGGCGCCCTCAAATAAGAGGCCATGCCCTCGCGGGCGAGTTCATCGGCGCGGGCGTTCAATTCGTCGTCCGCATGGCCCTTGACCCAGCGCCACTCGACGGCGTGGCGCTCGCGGGCCGCGTCGAGGCGGCGCCACAGGTCCTCGTTCTTGACCGGTTTTCTCGCCGCTGTGCGCCAGCCGTTCCTCTTCCAGCCGGCGATCCACTCGGTGACGCCGCCGCGCAAATATTGAGAATCCGTGTGCAGGATGACCTCGGAGGGGCGGTTCAGGGACTCGAGCGCCTTAATCGCCGCGGTGAGCTCCATGCGATTGTTGGTGGTGAGCGCTTCGCCCCCTCTCAGCTCCTTTTCATGGACCCCGTAGCGCAGGACGGCGCCCCAGCCGCCGGGGCCGGGGTTGCCGGAACAGGCCCCGTCGGTCCAGATCGAGACGGGTCGCCTCACCGCATGAGCCCATAGTCGGCGGCCGATCTCACCCGTTGATGGAAGCGCAGCTTGTCCCGGTATTCGAGCGGATTCTTGGGCGCGACCTTTGCGCCAGGGGGCACGTTGAGCCAGTCGACCAGCCGCGTCAGCATGAATCTCAGCGCCGCGCCGCGAGCGAGCAGCGGCAGCGCCTCGATCTCGGCTTCGTCGAGCGGCCGCACCCGCTGGTAGGCGGCGATCATCGCCCGGCCCTTGGAGACGTTGAAATCGTTGTCGGGTTCGAAACACCAGGCGCTGAGGCAGATCGCCAGATCGTAGGCGAGGGCGTCGTTGCAGGCGAAATAGAAGTCGATGAGGCCGGAGAGCTTCTCGCCGAGGAAGAACACGTTGTCATTGAAGAGATCGGCGTGGATGACGCCGGTCGGCAGGTCCTTCGGCCAGCGAGCCTCGAGAAAACTCAGCTCCGCCTCGCTCTCCGCGCGCAGACGCGGGGCGACCTCGTCCGCGCGCGCTTCCGCCGCCCGGAGCAAGGGGCGCCAGCCTTCGAGCGAGAGGGCGTTCGCGCGCCTGAGCCCAAAATCGGCCCCGGCGAGGTGCATCCGCGCCAGCGCCTCGCCCACTTCCCCGCAGTGGCGGACATTGGGACGGCGAATCCACAAGCCGTCAAGGAAGGTGACGATCGTCGCCGGGCGCCCGGCGAGCTCGCCAAGCGCCGAGCCCTCGCGATTGCGAACCGGTTGAGGACAGGTGACGCCGCGCCCCGCCAGATGCTCCATCAGTCCGATGAAGAACGGCAAATCTTCCGCTTTCACCCGCTTCTCGTAGAGGGTCAGGATGTATTGGCCGCTCGCCGCGCGCAGGAGGTAATTGGAATTTTCCACCCCTTCGGCGATGCCCTTGAACGAAGTCACCTCGCCGATGTCATAAAGCGCCAGGAAAGCGCTGAGCGCATCGTCCGGGACTTCGGTATAGACAGCCATGTCCGTCCGTTAAGAGGATCGAAGGAGAGCGATGGCGGACCCGCTTAACGGCGTGTATAAGGCGCGTCAATCGCCGCGCTTCTCGCCGGTCGAGGCCTTTGGCCCGCGCCACGGCGGCAGGCTAAATAATGCGCCCGAGCGCGGCGCGAGCGGACCACGGCGTTCTGATCCGTCGGTGAGGGATCCTTCGATCCGGCGCCCGGAGGAGATCGGTTCTTGAGTCGCGCAGCCAGGCGCTCTGGCGGCGCTGAGACGGCAGTTGGACGGGGGTCCGCTCATTGCGCATCGTCATGATTGGCGCCGGCTATGTCGGCTTGGTTTCGGGAGCCTGCCTGGCCGATTTCGGCCATGAGGTGGTCTGCGTCGAGGTCGACGAAAGCAAGGTCGAAGCCCTGCGAAAGGGCAAGGTCCCGATCTACGAGCCGGGCCTGAGCGAACTGGCGCTCGCCAATCAGGCCGCAGGCCGGCTCTCGTTCACCACCGACCTCAAAGCGGCCGGGCGCGGCGCGGACGCCATCTTTATCGCCGTCGGCACCCCTTCGCTGGCCGAGGTCGGCTCGGCCGACATGCGGTTCGTTCACCACGCGGCTCGCGATATCGCCGGGATTATCCAGGACTTCACCGTCGTCGTGGTTAAATCGACCGTTCCGATCGGCGCGGGCGACGAGGTCGAGCGGATCATCGCCGAGCGCGCGCCCAAAGGTTCGTTCGCCGTCGTTTCGAATCCCGAATTCCTGCGCGAAGGCGCGGCGATTGAGGACTTCAAGCGGCCCGACCGGGTCGTCATCGGGGTCGAGGACGACCGCGCGCGCCAGGTGATGCGCGAGATCTACCGGCCGATCGAGCGCAACGGCGGGCGGATCGTCTATACGTCGCGCCGCAGTTCGGAAATGATCAAATATGCGGCCAACGTGTTCCTGGCGATGAAGGTGACGTTCATCAACGAAATCGCCGACCTGTGCGAGCGCGTCGGCGCCGACGTCCTCGACGTTTCGGACGGCATCGGTCTCGACGACCGCATCGGCCGCAAGTTTCTCAATCCTGGCCCCGGCTTCGGCGGCTCGTGCTTTCCCAAGGATACGCTGGCGCTGACCAAGTTCGCCGCCGAGGCCAAGGCGCCGATCCGGCTGGTGGAAACGCTGGTCGACGTCAACGACAAACGAAAAACCGCGATGGCCGCGAAGATCGTCAAGGCCTGCGGCGGTTCGGTCGAGGGAAAGCGGATCGCGGTGCTCGGCCTCACCTACAAGCCCAGGACCGACGACATGCGCGACGCGCCGAGCCTCGTCATCGTGCCTGAGCTGCAAGCCGCGGGCGCGCGCGTCGTCGCCTACGATCCGGAGGGCGTTCGCACCGCAAAGCCGCTGCTTCCCGGCGTCGAGTTCGCGGACAGCGCCTATGCCTGCCTCAGGCAAGCTGACGCAGCGGTCATCGTCACCGAGTGGGACGAGTTCCGCGCTCTCGACCTCCCTCGCGTCAAGGCCAGCCTCAAGGCGCCGATCATCGTCGACTTGCGCAACATCTATCCCATCGATTCGATGAAGGCGCTCGGATTTCGTTACGTCTGCGTCGGCCGTGGGTTCGGCGGGGAAGGCTGAGGCGTGGGGTCTGCTTTTCAGCGCACGGCGCGACGGTGGCGCGCGTCCCGGCGGCGTCAGTCGCCTTCCTTGACGGGAGCGGCAAATCCCGGCAAGAGCGCGCAAATTACCAAAATCGAAGGTCCAATGCCGCCCCCGCGCCAACCCCGTTCCTGTGTCATCGTCGTCGAGAATCTGCCGGTCCCTCTCGACAGGCGGGTTTGGCAGGAAGCTCACGCTCTCGCTCGCGCGGGCTGGTCGGTATCGGTGATCTGTCCGGCCACCCCCGCCTTTCCCAAGCGATTCGAGGTCATCGACAACATCGCGGTCTACCGGCATCCGCTGCCGGTCGAGGGGGGGCGCGGCGCGCTCGGCTACTTCGCCGAATATTCAACGGCGCTGTTTCATCAATTCCGGCTCCTGATCAAGGTTCACCGTGAGCGCGGCTTTTCGGTCATCCAGGCCTGCAATCCGCCCGATCTCATTTTTCTCCCCGTGCTGCCGTTCAAGCTCATGGGCAAGAAGTTCATCTTCGATCAGCACGACGTCGCGCCGGAACTGTTCTTCGTCAAATTCGGCGCCAAGGGCTTCCTGCATCGGGCGCTCATGTTTTTCGAGCGCATGAGCTACGCCGCGGCGGATCATGTCATCACCGCGAACGCGACCTTCAAGGATATCGCGGTCGCTCGCGGCGGTAAGGCGCCTTCGCTGATCGAGGTCGTCTACGGGGTGCCCGATCGCAGGCACATCCGTCGCGTCGCGCCGGAGCCTGGGCTCAGCGGCGGGCGCAAATTCGTGCTCGGCTATGTCGGCATCATCAATCCGCAGGACGGCGTCGACCACCTGGTGCGCGCCGTCGCGGAACTGGTGACGTGGGGATTTCGCGACTTTCGCGCAATCGTCGTCGGCTCGGGCCCGGCGCTCGAAAAGGTGCGCGCGCTCACCCGTTCGCTCGAGGTCGAGGATTTTCTCTTTTTTCCCGGTTACCTTAGCGGCGAGTCGCTGCTCGCGCATATCAGCGCCTTCGACATTGGCGTGATCCCCGATCCGCTGAACGAGGCCAACGATCTCATGAGCATGAACAAGGTGTTCGAATATTGCGCTCTTGGTATTCCGACCGCCTGCTATCCTCTCAAGGAGACGAGCCGGCTTCTCGGCGAGGCGGCGGCTTACGCGCCCTCGCACGATCCGGCGGGGCTGGCCCAAGCCTGCCTCAGCCTGATGCAGGACGAATGCTTGCGCGCGCGCTGCGCCACGGAGGCCAGGAAGCTTTCGGCGGAGGCCTTCCAGTGGGAGAAGGAAGCGCGCAAATACGTCGCGACTTACGAACGCGTGCTGTCGGCGCTCCGCTAGAACTGCACGCCTCGGGTCAACGCCCCGTCGATCACCAGATTGGTTCCGGTCGTGAAACTGGAAGCAGGGCTGGCGAGGAAGACGATGCCGCGGCCGATCTCCTCCGCCTTCGCCATCCGCCCGGTCGGATTGAGCGACAGGGCCTGTTTGAAGAGGTCGGGCAGGTTCTTTTCCGCGCTCTGCCAGAACCCGCCGTCGAAATAGGTGTTGCCGGGTGAAACCGCATTCACCCGGATCGTCTTCGCCGCATGTTCGTAGGCGAGCCGCTGCGCGTAGTGGATGAGCGCCGCCTTCATGCCGCCATAGGCCGGGCCGGTGAAATCGACCTCGCGCCCCGAGACCGAGGAGACGATGACGATCGAGGGATGCTTCGATTTTTCCAGGAAGGGCAGGGCGGCGTTGACCGCGTTCACCGTATGCATCACGTCGACCTCGAACGCCTTGGCCCAGGATTCCTCAACGTCCTGGGCGGCGAGCGCCGAGACATTGGCGACAAGAATGTCGATGCCGCCGAGCGCCGCCGCGCTGTCGGCGATGAATTTCTGGAGCCCGGCCTTGTTCGCCACGTCGAGCGCGGCGCCGAAGGCGTTCACGCCCTTGCCCTTGAACGCCTTGACCGCCGCCTTCACCTCGTC
>DATNBG010000246.1:0-2555 GCA_035572075.1 Roseiarcus sp.
GCCGGGGTTGTCCGGGACAAGCCCGGACAAGCTCGGACAAGCCCGGCCATGACGCAGCCCCGCGTGCAAAGCTCGCCAAACCAACAAGCGATGCTGCAAAGCGCTTTCTCATATTTCTGAAAAACAACAATATCGGAATCCCGTCCGGCTTGTCACAAATTGTCGATTTTTCCTTATCGAGCACCTTGGTCCTTGACCGGGCGCTTCCGCCGGGCCCGCCCACCGATCTCATCAACCGAATCCGCGCATGGCGAGGTCGATGGCGTTCGGATTTGCGGAACGGACGCCGTTTGCCGCCTCGGCGTAGACCAAGCTCCAACCCAAGTTGTGGGCCAATCGCGCCACGACCTCGTCTTGCAGCTTGAACAGGTCGACCATGTCCTCCTCGAAACGGTCGGCCCATAGATGAGCGCCCGACTCTGAGTCGACGAGCTGTGCATTGACGCGCACCCGGTTTTGGTCGCGCTGCACCGAGCCTTCGAGCACATAGCGGACTTGGAGCTCTCTGCCGATCTCCTTCGCGTCGACATTTCTGTCTTTGTAAGTGAAGGCGGTGTTGCGCGCGATGACGAAGCTGCCGTTGATGCGCGAGAGTTCGGTCGTGAGGTTCTCGGTCACGCCGTCGGCGAGGTAGTCCTGAGACGGGTCGCCGGAGAGATTGGCGAACGGCAGCACGACGACCGAAAGATGCGCGGCCTGCGCGGATTTCGTGAGGCGCTCGCCGAGCGTGCGCCAGCCGCCAGCCGCGGCCAGAAGCAAAAGGGCCGCGACGCCGGCGAGCGCAGGCGAGCGGGGCGACCAAAAACTTGCTGTCGGCGCGGGCTTTCCGCTCTTCGGCTTGACCGTGGCGGCCGCAGCCAATGGAGGCTTCGCCTCCGCCGGTCGGCCGAGTTCGAGGGAATAAACCCGGACCGGCTCGACAATGTTCTTGAGGCTTTGCGGGCCGATGTCGACGAATGTCTCCTTCACCTTGTCGCGCACGTGTCGCCACGCGTCTTCGGACAGGACGAGTCCGCCCGGCTCGGCGATCCCCTCCAGACGCGCGGCGACGTTGACCCCGTCGCCCATGAGGTCGCCGTCCGCTTCCTCGACGACGTCGCCGAGATGAATGGCGGCGCGGAACTCGATCCGTCGTTCCGACGGCAGGCCCGCATTGCGTTCGACCATGCCGTCTTGCACCTCGATCGCGCAGCGGACGGCGTCGACCACACTGCGAAATTCGATGATGCTCCCATCGCCAGTGCGCTTGACGATGCGCCCATGGTGCACGGAGATGATCGGGTCGATCAGATCGCTGCGCAGCGCCCTCATCCGCGCGAGCGTGCGCTCCTCGTCGGCGCCAGCAAGGCGGCTGTAGCCGACGACATCGGCGACCAGAATCGCCGCGATTTTCCGGGTCTCGCTCATAAGCAGCGCCCTCGGCCGCCAATGAGTTTAGCACGTCTTCCGCTTCGCCAAGCCAATGTGCGACGGCGTTGTGGGCCGGGTCGTTGACCCGGCTGGGTGGCCGACCCCGCCCTGCAATCGCGCGCGGCTCAGGCCAATTCGAGCGTCCAGGTCTGCCCGACGAGGTCGTGGCCGAACGAATGGTGCGGCGCTTCGCTCACCAGCCGGAACCCCGCCGCCTGATAGATGCGGCGCGCCGAAACCAGCACATCGTTGGTCCATAAGGTGAGCTCATGATAGCCGAGTTCGCGCGCGCGGGCGATGCAGGCGGCGACCAGCCTGCGCCCGAGGCCCAGGCCGCGGGCGGCCGGCTCGACATAGAGCAGCCTGAGCTTCGCGACCTCCGGCTTGTCGCCCTTCATGAGGAAGACCGAGCCCACGATCGCCCCGCCCCGTTCGGCGACCCAGGAATCCTCGCGCGCCGAATCGAATTCGGCGACGAAGGCGCCGAGGATGCGGCTCGCAAGCCCCTCGTAGGTCCAGTCCCAGCCATATTCCTGATGATAGAGGACCGCCTGGCGATAGGTGATCCAGCCCATGTCGCCGATCCGGGGCGGGCGCAGGCTTACTTCCCCCGGCTCCGCCTTGCGCCCGTCCAGCACGGCGCGGATGTCCCGCATCGCCTCACCGAGGCGTTTGCGCGCGCGCGCATCGACCGGCTCGACCAGGGCCTCGACTTGCGCTCGCGCAGCGGCGTCGGCCGCGGCGAAGGCTTCGCGGCCCTTATCCGTCAGGGTCAGCAGCCGGCGCCTGCGATGATCGGGGCTGATTCGGCTCGCGATGAGCCCGCGGGCGCGCAGGCGCGCCGCAACGCGGCTCAGGTGCGCCTTGTCCATGTTGAGCGCGCGGCCCATGTCGGCGGCCGTCGCGCCAGCCTCGGGCGCGTGGGCCAATTCGTAGAGAACGCGCGCTTCCGGCAGGCTGAGATCGGTCGCCGGCAGGCTGCGGTTCAAAAGGCCGAGCTTGAGAGTGTAGAACCGGTTGAAGGCGCGCACCTCGTCGGTCAGGGTCATGGCGGTGTCCCCGAGTAATGTTGTCTTAGACAACACTACTCCGGGGCGACCGGCCCGGCAAGCGGCGGGCCGCCCCGTGGCCAGCGACTGAGCGAC
>DATNBG010000247.1:0-8473 GCA_035572075.1 Roseiarcus sp.
CCGCGTCCGTCCCGGTTCGCTCGAGGATCAGCCGGAGAGCTTCGAACCAGCCGCCGACGAGGTCGATCCGCTCGCCGCGCGCGAACGCTCCGAAGGGCTCGCGTCGCTCATCGATTGTCTCGGGAAGCTGGACGAGGAGAAGCGCGCGATTCTCATGCTCGCCTATTATCGCGGGGCGAGCCGCGAGACGCTCGCCAGGCGGTTCGGGCGGCCGGTCGCGACGATCAAGACCTGGCTGCATCGCAGCCTGGCCCAGCTCAGGGACTGCCTCGAGTCATGACGATCTCGCCCGACGACGATTTCGCCGCGGCCGAATATGCGCTCGGCACGCTCGGCGCGAGCGAGCGGGCGGCGCTGGCGGCCAGGCGGCGGCGCGAGCCTGAGCTCGATGAGGCGATCCGCGCCTGGGAGGCGCGCTTGGCTCCGCTTGCCGAGGCGGCGCCGGAGATCGAGACGCCGCGCGACCTTCTGCCGGCGATCGAGGCGCGCATTCGCGGCGCGGCGCCCCCAGCCTCGGCCAACGCGGCGGTCGCCGCGCTTCGGCGCAGCGTCGCGCTCTGGCGGACGTCGGCAATCGCCGCGACCGTCCTCGCCGCGGTGCTGGCGATCGGAATCGTCGGCCGCGAAATGAGCCGGCCGTCGACCCCACGCGAATATGTGGCGATCCTGCAGAAGGACGCGGGTTCGCCGGCCATCGAAGTGACGGTCAATCTGGACAGGCGGGAACTGACGGTGCGCCCGGTCGCGGCGCGCGCCCCGCCGGGGAAGGCTTACGAACTGTGGATCATTGACGCGAAGCTCGGCGCGCCTCGCTCGCTCGGCGTGATCGGCGAGTCGAAGCGCGCCGCGAACCTCTCGGCTTACGATCCTTCGGTTGTCGAGAACGCGACCTACGCCGTGACGGTCGAGCCGCCGGGAGGCTCGCCCGACGGCAAGCCGTCCGGGCCGCCGGTTTTCGTCGGCAAGCTGATCCCGGTCGAACCTTGACGCGGGCGCAAGCCCGTTCTTCTCGAACGCCTCGGGCGGCGGCGATTGTTGACAAGTGTGTCCAAGGTATAATTTATCTGTGCGGCAACCTGTAAATTATATATAGGCAGAACTACGGAGGCTTGATCACGTATTCGTGCGGCCATTCGCCAAACTGTGAGAACTGCGCCGCCGGATCGCCTTCAAATTGAACCTCTGCCGCCGGTCTGCCGCCAGAATAGTCTGCGAGTGTTTATTTTCCAGCGCCCGGTCGGCAGCGGTCGAAGATCGTTGAGCGAGCCGGGGCGGCGTCGACTGTTCCATGACCTCGACCGTCTGCTGGAACCCGCGCGCGATTTCGATCGTTCGAACGGGACAATCATAGGAGGTTATCCGATGAAGCATGCGCTTATGGGAACTCTATTGGCAGGCGCGGCCTGCGCTTTCGGTCTGGCGACTCCGGCCGTTGCGCAAGTGGCTGGCAATCCGGGCGATCTGCACTCGCCGACTGTCTATACGAGCCAGTATCGCGCTGACGCCTATGGCTACACTCCCGGCTATGAGGGTCCGCTCGGACCTGTGGGGGTGCTCGCCGCTCCAGTAACCGCTCCGCTCGCCATGTTGACGGGCGGCTTCCCAGGCGGCGGCGGGTGCGGGGTCACTCAGGACTTCAACGGTCGGTATACCGCCGTCTGCGGCCTTTGAGCCTTAAGCCTTCGCCGCTCTTTTGTCTGGCGCCGCCCGAAGGGGCGGCGCCTTTTTGTCGCGCTCATGACGCCCCCGGCGTTCGCCCGAAGCCGCGAAAGCGGAACCAATGACGTTCGCGGACGTTGGATTGGCAAACTTGAGTCCCGCGCATCGTTCACGCCCGGCGGCCGGAGGCGGCGTCCGCAACCCTCCTTCTCCGCCGAAGCGGCCGCGCGCGGGAACGAGGAGGATGTCATGAACAATGCATTCCTTGCCGTCGCAGCCGCGGGATTGGCCGGTCTCGGCGGATTCGGCTTACACGCTCAAAGCGCTCAGGATCCGAACGCCCCGGACTTGAGCCAGGAGGCGGGCGTTTTTTCTCAATGGCTCCGCCCGGATGCGCCCCAATGCGTTCCGGTCTCCAAGATCAGCTCGGTTTCCCGCCTGACCAAGCTCACCCCTGAGCAGTTCCAGTTCGCGCGCGCGCTCTATGTCGCGATTCCTCCGATTTCGCGGCAGCTTCCTCCCGGCGACAGCGGAGTCGTGGCCAGCGCCGACGGCAAGGCGATGGTCGCGCTCGTGGCCGACGGCAAGGCCTGTGCGCGCTTTCTTGCGCCCGATTTCATCCTGTCGATGCTGGCCCAGGTCGGCAAAGGGGAAAATGGGACGATCGGAGAGCCGATCTGACGGGCGCGACCCCTCTCCTTGATCCTCCCGCACAAGAGCCCGCGCCCGGGCGCACGCAAGCGCGGTCCGGGTGGGGGAGGAGATGCGTCGGCGCGACCTCCGCGTAAACTCAAGAGCAAAAGGCGCTAAAGCGCGCTGCTCGCAGCGGCGCGCGCTATTGCCGGCCGCGCCGTTCCCTTCTATGGAATCGAAGGCGTTTTTGAGTCGGCGCGCCGCCATGCCGGGACGCGGCGCCCGGTTGCGGGGATCGGGGGGCGGCGGACATGCGAACCTGCGCGGCGCTTGCCGTCCTGGCCGGGCTCTGCGGAACGCCGGCGGCCGCCTCGGACCTGCCGGCGCCGGACCTGCCGACGAAGAAGCCGGCGCCGGAAATCGTCGCGCCCGCATTGCCGTCCAGTTGGCGCTTCGAGATCACAGGTTATGGCTGGGGAACGGACCTTTCCGGCCAGGCCGGAGTGGGGCCCTTTCCGAGTTCGCCCTTCTTCATCAATTTCCTCAAGTTGCTTGAGCATTTCGAGGGCGGATTGATGACCGCCATCACCGCTCGCAACGACACGTTCATTGCCGGTCTCGACGTGATTTTGGCGAGAGTCGGAACGGGGACCAATTTTGAAAACCCTGAGAGCGCGCTCTATGGCGACCACGCGAACCTCACGCTGACCCTAGGGATCGCGACCGCTTTCGGGGGCGTGAGAATACCGGTCGGGCCGCCGAACCTGGAACTTTATGGCACGCTCGGCGCCCGGGGTGTCCACATCCATACCGCGCTTGATTTGTCGTTCCCAGTTACAGGTTTCGCGCCCCATTTCGGCCTGACCAAGAATTGGGCCGATCCGGTCGCCGGGCTCGCGGCCCACTACGCGATCAACGACAAATGGTTCGTCAACTTCCTGGCGGACATGGGCGGGCTCGACAACAGCGCAACCGGCCAGGTCTTGGGTTCCGTCGGCTACAACTGGACGCCTTCGATCGCGACCACGCTCGGCTATCGCGCCCTTTACATCTACGAGCGTGACATCAGCGGACCTCTCCGCGACTTCCGTTTTCAGTCCTGGATGTATGGGCCCTTCGCCGGCTTCAAATACAGCTTTTAGGTTGGCTTCTCACCACGCCTCGAAGGCGCGGGTCACGCGCTTGATGAAAGCGCCGCGCCGGTGCCCCGCTGTGAAGTTCATGTCATAGAGAGCGAGATATTCGAAGCGGCCCTTGGGATCGATCAGGGCGCCGATGTTGTCGCGCACGAAACGCCGGGGCGGGTCGCCCTTCGCGGCGACGTCGCGCCGGCTTTCTCCGTAGGCGCACACCGCCGCCATGCGCCTGATGTGATGAAGATTGGAATGGAAGAGTCCGGCCTCGTCGATGCGGATGGCGACGCCCGGCAGGAACACCCGCTGGAAATACCCCTGCATGATCGCAGGAAGGCCGTCGAACCAGACGGGAAACACCAGCACGAGCGCCTCAGCCGTCTTGAGGCGCCGAACGTAGGCCTCGACCTCGCGCGTATTCGCTTTCGTGTCGACATAGGCGCGCATCTGCTCGCGCGACATGACGGGATCGAACTTCTCCGCATGGAGGTCGAGGTCGTCAACGCTATGTCCGCCTTTTCGCAATATCTCGACGACGCGGGCGTGCAGCGCCGAGACGAAGCTTGTCTCCAGGGGATGTGCGAAGACGACAAGGATTCGCACGGCCTCACCCTCCGGCCGCCTCGGCGGGCCTCAACAGGGCCTCGTCGCCCCGTTCGGCGGCGATGAGAAATTCAATGCGCGGGGGGGCGAGCAGCATCTCCCGGATTTTTTCCTCGAGCACCCGGTCGGCGTTTGTGACCCGTTCGCGCAAATGCATGAGTTCGAGCCACGACTCGATGAGATAGGCTTCCTCGTAGCGGCCAATATCGCTTGCGTCCTCGAAGATTCCCCAGGCGAACGCGCCGTCGCGGCGCCGCTCGAACCCGAGCTCCTCGAGCGCGCGCAGGAAGGCCGTGCGGTCCTTTGGGTCGATCCGATATTCGATCTTCACCAGGACCGGCCCGCGACGGTGGTCGATCTCCTCAAGGGTCTCCGGCAGGCTCCAATGTTGGGACGGCGAAAGGTCGGGCGCGGTTCCTCGGCTCAGCCTCCAACGCCACGTCAGGGGAATCGCGACGAGCGCGCCCGCGGCGGCGCTGAGAAGCGCGGTCGGAAGTCCGATTCGCGCCGCGATTTCGCCCCAGGCTGCGCTGGATAGGGTCATTGTCCCGAAGATCAAGGTCAGGAACACCGCCAGGCCCCGGCCGCGCACCCAATCGGGCAAAACGTTCTGGGCGGAGGTGTAGAGGCAGGTCAGGATGCCGACCCACGCCACGCCGGCCAGCAGGCCGGCGCAAAGCGCGATGACAAGCTCGTCCGCGAAAGCAAACAGCGCGAGCGCGAGCGCGGTCAGGATGGTTCCCACGGCGATCAGCCGGTCAGCGCCGAACCTGCTTCGCAATTTTCCATGTCCGAGCGAACCGAGGATCGCTCCAACGCTGATCGCGCTGAGCAGCAGACCGTAATGTTCAGCGCCCCGGCCGGTTCGCAGGGCGATCAAGGGCAAGAGGCCCCAGTAGGCGGCGGAGAACGGATAGATCGCGATCGCCCGCGCCAGAGTGGCCCAGAGCAGACGGTTGTTGGCGGCATGGCGCAGGCCGGTGCGCATCGCGCTGCTCAATCTTTCCGCGGGCAGCGACGTCGCCCGCCTCGCGGGCGCGCGCCACCAGGTGAGCGCCGCGATCACCGCGAGATTGGCGGCGGTGAAAATCCACAGCGGCGCGGCCGCTCCGTAGCCAGCGATGATCAAGCCGCCCAGCGCGGGCCCGATTATGCGGCTGAGATTATAGCCGACGCTGTGAGCGGCGATGGCCCCCGGGATCAAGGGCTTCGGCACAAGCCGCGGCACGATCGACAGCCATGCCGGAATATTGAGGGACCAGGCCGCGCTGAGGGCGAATGTCGTCAGCAGCAATACGAGGGGCGAAGCGAAATCGAGCGACACCGCGGCGGCAAAGATCGCCATCAGCGCGGCGATCGCATAGGAGACGGCGATGATCATCCGGCGCGGGTCGACAATGTCGGCGATCGCGCCCGCGGGCAACGTGAACAGGAAAATCGGCAGTGTCGTTGCGGTGCGCACCAGCGAGACGCCGAACGGGTCGAGATCGAAGGTGGTCATCAGCCAACCCGACGCGGTGTCGTACATCGCGATGCCGATCATCGCGCAGGTGCTCGCCGTCCAGACGATCGCGAATGCCGGATGGGCGAAGGCGCCGAGCATCCGCGCCGGCCGGGGCCGGGCCTCCTGTCCGGGGCGCGGCGCCATCCTCAAACCGCCATCCTGGGCCGCGCGGCCTGCGCACGGCCGCGCGTCATGAGCGGAGAATGTCGTGAGAGAGTCGCCACCCGATTCTCCATGAGGCGAAGAACGGCCGCTTGCCAGACGCCAGAGAGGAAAGGCGCAATCCTAGAGCAAAACGCGTTCGGATTGAATCGGCGTTTTGCTCCAGGGCGCGTTTGCTTTGCGTTCACGCAGGCCGTGACGCGTCCGCCACATTCTTTCTCATGAATGTCTGGCCGCCTTGAAACTTCCAGTTTTGTTCGCCATTTGAGCGCCGCGAGGCCTGTCGGCCTTGCGGTTCCCGCGCTTTCGATGGAGTTTTCTTGTCCAGCGAGTCCAGCGCCAGCCCGGACGCGCCCGCAGGCCCGGCCTGGCGGTGGGGCGTTTTCGGCAATCTGGCGTTCACCGTCATCCTGATCGCGAATTCGGCCTCGAACGTCGGGTTCGCATTGTTCGACACCTCGTCGAACTGGCTGATGACCAGCCTCAATCCCGATCCGATGATGGTCTCGGCGGTCCAGATTGCCGCCACGTTGCCGATGTTTCTTCTGACCCTGCCGGCCGGCGTCCTGACCGACATCATCGACGCGCGCCGGCTGCTAATCGGCGCGCAGCTTGCCGTGACCGCGGTGTCGATCGTCTTCACGGCGGTGGTCGCCCTGCATTGGGCGACGCCCGCGGTGCTGCTGGCGACGGCCTTTTGTCTCGGCGGGACCAGCGCGCTCGCGGCGCCCGCGTGGCTGGTCATCACGCCGATGCTGGTCAAGCGGCAGGACCTCGACAACGCCATCGCCATCAACAACGCAAGCTACAACGTGAGCCGCGCGGTCGGCCCGGCGCTTGGCGGACTGGCGATCGCGACGTTCGGCATCGCCCTGCCGTTCTGGTTCTTCTGCGCCGGCAACCTCGCCGTTCTCGCCGCGCTGATGTGGTGGCGGGCGCCGGGCCGGGCGCGGGAATCTCTGCCCGCCGAGCGCCTGATGAGCGCGACGCGCACCGGCCTGCGCTACGCCAGGAACAATCGCGCCCTCGATTCGACGCTCATCCGCGCGGTCGCCTTTTTCCCCTTCGCCAGCGCCTATTGGGCGCTTCTGCCGCTGGTCGCGCGCACGCAGATGCACAACGGCCCGGAAGTCTATGGCGTGCTGCTCGGGATGATCGGCCTCGGTTCGATTCTGGGGTCGTTCGCGCTCAACCGTCTCAAGGCGCTGCTCGGTCCCGACCGCTTGGCGACGGTCGGGACGCTCGGCACGATCCTCGCGCTTGGGCTCTACGCCGAGGCGCGCGAGCCCATGATCGCCGCCCTTGCGAGCCTGATCGCGGGCGCGTCCTGGATCACGATGATGACGACGCTGTTCGTCTCCGCGCAGGTGGCGCTGCCGGAATGGGTGCGCGGACGGGGTCTGGCGATTTTCCTGACGGCGTATTTCGGCGCGATGACGCTTGGCAGCGCGGTTTGGGGCAAGGTCGCGAGCCTCCACGGAATTCCCAACGCCCTTTATCTGGCCGCCGCGGGCGCGGCTGTCGCGATGGCGCTCACTGCGCGGTGGAGGCTGCAAACCGCCGCCGGGCTCGACCTCACGCCGTCCATGCACTGGCGCGCGCCGATGTTCGTGCATCGGGTCGAGGACGATCAGGGGCCGATCCTGGTCACGGTCGAGTACCGGATCGACCCGAAAGACACCCGGCCGTTCCTGGCGCTGGCGCATGAAATCGGCCGCGAACGAAAACGCGACGGCGCCTATGCGTGGGGCGTCTTCGAGGACACTCAGGTCGCCGGCCGGATCGTCGAGACCTTTCTCATTCAGTCGCTGCTCGAACTCAAGCACCTGCGCACGCGGGTGACGAAAGCCGACCGCATCATCGAGGATCAGGCGCGCGCGCTCCTGAAGGAGCCGCCGAAACTGACGCTTCTTGTCGCGCCGATGCGCCAGCGTCACAAGCGGCGGAAGCGAGCGAGGCGGCTTGCGGCGCTCAAGGCCGCGCGCGCGGCCGCCACGGTCGGGTAGGGGGCCACAAAGCCCGCTCAATCGGGGGCGGTTGCGCTCGGCCGTGCGGCGCGCTTCGAGTCGGCGATCGGCTTCTCCATCAGGCGAAGGACCTCGTCCTCGGTCGCGACGCGGCGGAAGCGCTGGAGCGCGCCCGCGCGCCGGAACGCCTCGCTGAGATAGGAGCCGGCGGGCGGGCAGGTCCAGAAGTCGTAGCCGCTCCAGGCGATCGCCTCGCTCCACAAGTGCACGAAGGTCGCGCCGCGCGTGCGGCCCTCGGCCCAATCGCGCCAGGCGGGCAGAAACAGCTTCCAGAACTGCTCCGGCTCGACCGGATAGCAAAGATGCGAATCGAGCGCGTGGCCGTCGAGGCCGTGCCTGGCCAGGACCGGCGTCAGCAGGAAGGGGCCGATCGCGCCCCATCTCTGGTCGACGTCGACCGCGGCCTCCGCGGCCGCGATCAGTTCCTTGAGCGCCGGGTGCGAAGGCGGAAGCCTCAACACTGCGTTGTTGACAAGGCTCGTCCCGACCGCGTCGGCCTGGCGGCAGAAGATGAAGCCGTCGTTGTCGAAGGCGGGCTTGATCAGGCAAAGGATGTCCGTATCGACCCAGCATGAGCCGGTCTTCTCAATCATCCGGTAGCGGAAGAAGTCCGCGAAGGTCGCGACCGACGGCTTGCCGTTGGCGAGGAACCTCCGGACGAGCGACTCGTCGGGCGAGATCGTTCGCGCATCGGCGAGGCGGACGCCGCGGGGCAGGTCGAGCGTCGAATTGTAGCTGAAGACGGTGAGGCT
>DATNBG010000248.1:0-6905 GCA_035572075.1 Roseiarcus sp.
CGAAGTCGATCCCGACGCGATCGTGGGCGAATTGTCGGTCGGCCTGCAGCAGCGGGTCGAGATCCTGAAGGCGCTGGTGCGCGGCGCCGAAATCCTCGTTCTCGACGAGCCGACCGCGGTGCTGACCCCGGCGGAGGCCGATCAGCTGTTCGAGATGCTGCGGGTGCTCAAGAACGAGAACAAGACCGTCATCTTCATCACCCACAAACTGCGCGAGATCATGAGCCTGACCGACCGGGTGTCGGTGATGCGGCGTGGGGAGATGGTCGCGACTTTCGATACCGCGAAGACCTCGCCGCCCGAACTCGCCGACGCCATGGTCGGGCGGAAGGTGATCCTGAAGATCGACAAGGGCCCCGCCCATCCGGGTCGAATTGCGCTCGAGGCGAGAGACCTCGTGGTGCGCGACGATCGGGGGGTGGTCCGCCTCGACGGCGTCTCGCTCAAGTTGAGGGAAGGCGAAATTCTCGGCGTCGCCGGCGTCGCCGGCAACGGCCAGTCGGAACTGCTCGAGGCTTTGTCCGGCATCCGGCCCTTGAGCTCGGGCGAGATTCTGATCGACGGCGAGCCGGTGCCAGCGCCGAAGCGCAACCCGCACATGGAGCGGCTCCTGGGCGTCGGGCATGTGCCCGAGGATCGCCACCGCGTCGGGCTGGTCATGCCTTTCGAAGCCTGCGAAAGCGCGATGCTCGGGTTTCATCGCGAGGAGGTCTACGGCAAAGGCCTCTTCTATAGCCGCAGCGCCATCGTGTCCGACGCAATGCATAAGATGAGGGCGTTCGACGTCAGGCCGCCATCGCCCTTGCTCAAGACGGCGAACTTCTCCGGCGGCAACCAGCAGAAGCTCGTGCTCGCGCGCGAGATCGAACGCAATCCCAGAATCCTTCTGGTCGGGCAGCCGACCCGCGGCGTCGACATCGGGGCGATCGAATTCATCCACAAGCGCATCGTCGCCCAGCGCGACGCCGGCAAGGCGGTCCTGCTGGTGTCGGTCGAACTCGACGAGATTTTCGCGCTTTCGGACCGCATCATCGTGCTGTGCGGGGGCCGGATCACCGGCGAGCGGCGCCCCGAGGAGACGAACCCGCAGGATCTCGGCTTGCTGATGGCCGGCGTGAGCGAGCGCGCCGCATGAGCGCGCCGGCGAAGCCTCTGCCGGCCTGGGCGGACGTCGCGCTGATCCCGCTCATCAATGTCTCGGCCGCCTTCGTCATTTCCGGTTTCGTGGTGCTGGCGATCGGCGAGAACCCGCTCGCGGCGCTGCAGAGCCTGATCCTCGGCGCGCTCGGCGACCTCGGTGGCATCGGATACACGCTGTTCTACGCGACAAGCTTCATCTTCACCGGGCTATCGGTGGCGATCTGTTTCCATGCGGGTCTGTTCAACATCGGGACCGAGGGCCAGGCCTATATCGGCGGCCTCGGCGCGGCGCTGGTCGCGCTCCATTTCGGCCTCCTGCCGGGCTACTCGCTGGCCATCGCCGCGATCATTGGCGCGGCGCTGTTCGGCGCCGCCTTCGCGGCGATTCCCGCCTATTTGCAAGCCTACCGCGACAGCCACATCGTCATCACCACGATCATGTTCAACTACATCGCCTCCGCCATCATGGGCTACCTGCTCGTCAACGTGATGCGCAAGCCCGGGCAGATGAACGCGGAGTCGACGCCGTTTCGCGCGACCGCGCTCGTGCCGCAGTTCCATGACCTGCTTGCCCATTTCGGGATCAAATGGCCGGACACGCCGTTCAACCTGTCCTTCCTGCTCGCGCTCCTGTGCTGCCTCGCGGTCTGGCTCCTCGTCTGGCGCACCCGGTTCGGCTACGAGATCCGCACCGTCGGCGCCAATCCAACCGCCGCCGTTTATGGCGGGATCTCGCCCGCCCGCGTCACCGTCATCACGACGCTCTTGTCGGGCGCGCTTGCCGGCGGCATGGCGGCCAATGTGATCCTGGGCGATCAGCACCGGCTGATCCTCGATTTCGTCGGCGGCTTCGGCTTCGTCGGCATCGCGGTCGCGCTGATGGGCCGGGCGCATCCGGTCGGCATCATCCTCGCCGCGATCCTGTTCGGAATCCTCTATCAGGGCGGAGCGGAACTCGCCTTCGACATGCCCAAGATCAGCCGCGACATGATCGTCGTCATCCAGGGTCTGGTGGTCCTGTTCGCGGGCGCGCTCGAACACATGTTCCGCCGGCCGGTCGCGACCCTGCTCGCGCGCCGCACGGCCCAGCCGCCGATCTGACGCCCGATGGAATGGTTCGACGCCTTCATCGTCGTCTTCGCCTCCGGCATGCGGCTCGCCATTCCGCTCATTCTCGCCTGCCTTGCGGGCCTGTGGTCGGAGCGCTCGGGCGTCGTCGACATCGGCCTTGAGGGCAAGATTCTGGTCGGCGCGTTCGCTTCCGCCGCGGTTGCGACCTTCACCGGAAGCGTCTGGCTCGGGCTTCTGGGCGGGGTGGCGGCGACGGTCGTCGTTTCCCTCATTCACGGCTACGCCTCGATCGACCAGCGGGCCAACCAGATCGTTTCCGGAACCGCGATCAACATGGTCGCGGACGGCATGACGGCGCTGATCGGCAACGCCATCTGGTCGCAGGGCGGACGGACGCCGCAGCTTCCGAAGGAGGCCCAGTTCGGCGCGATCAACTGGCCGCTCGCCAAGGAAATCGGTCGCGCGCCGATCGTCGGTCCGATCTACCAGCATCTGATCTCGGGTCACGACCTCATCACCTATGTCGCCTTCCTCATGGCGCCGATCACCTATTGGGCGCTCTACAGCACCCGTTTCGGCCTTCGTCTGCGCGCGGTCGGCGAGAACCCGGCCGCGGTCGACACCGCCGGCATCTCTGTGCGCGGCCTGCGCTATGGCGCGGTGGTGATTTGCGGCGTCCTGGTCGGCCTCTCCGGCGTCTATCTGGTTCTGTCGCAGGAAGCCTATTTCCAGCCGCACATGAGCGCGGGGCGCGGCTTCATCGCGCTCGCGGCGCTGGTGTTCGCCAAGTGGCGGCCTTGGCCGGCGTTGGGGACCTGCCTCCTGTTCGGCTTCCTCGATGCGCTGGCGATCCGCTTGCAGGGGGTCGAGTTGCCGGTCATCGGCCCGGTGCCGGTGCAGGCGATCGAGGCCTTGCCCTATATTCTGACCGTCATTCTGCTGGCGGGTTTCATCGGCAAGGCGATTCCGCCAAGAGCGTCGGGGATTCCTTATGTCAAAGAGCGCTGAGGCTGGGCTTGGCCAGTTGTTCGCCGCGGCAAAAGCCGCGCAGGCCAACGCCTACGCGCCCTATTCCCGCTTTAAGGTCGGCGCGGCGCTGCGGGCGCCGGACGGCGCGATCTATTCAGGCTGCAATGTCGAGAACGCCGCCTACCCGCAAGGCGCCTGCGCCGAAGCGGGAGCGATCGCCGCGATGGCGCTTGCGGGGAAGCGGCGGATCGCAGAAATCCTGGTTGTCGGCGACGGCGAAGCCTTGTGCACCCCCTGCGGCGGTTGCCGCCAGCGCATCCGGGAATTCGCCGGCCCGTCAGCCGCGATCCATATCGCGGGGCAGGAAGGCGTGCGCCGGACTTTCACCTTGGGCGAGCTTCTGCCGGAAAGCTTTGGGCCGGAGCATCTGGCGGTTTGAGAAACTGAGAGGGGCAGTCTCGCGTGAAGGTTGCGGAGATATGAGTCCGAATCCGGACGCCGCGATCGCAGCGCTCAACGCTCGCGGCCTCGATTCCTTGCCGCCGCTCGCCATCGTGCTGGGCTCGGGCCTCGGCGCGTTCGCCGACGAGGCGCGGGACGCGATCGCCGTCTCGTACACCGACATTCCAGGCTTCCCGGTCCCGAGCGTCGAGGGCCATGCGGGGCGCCTCGTGGTGGGCATGATCGAGGGCCGCAGGATCGCGCTGTTTCAGGGCCGCGGCCACTATTACGAGCGCGGCGACGCGAACGCGATGCGGGTCGCGATCGACGCCTTCCGCGCGCTTGGCGGCGAGGCGCTGCTGCTGACCAACGCGGCGGGCGGCCTCAGACAGGAATGGCGTCCGCCCAGTTTGGTCGCGATCGCGGACCACATCAACTTTTCCGGGACCAACCCGCTGATCGGGTATTCCGGCGCGGACCGCTTCGTGCCGCTGACCAAAGCCTATGACGAAAAGCTGCGGGCGAGCCTGCATGAAGCGGCCGGAGGCGCGGGCGTCGAACTGAACGAGGGCGTCTACATGTGGTTTTCCGGCCCGAGCTTCGAGACGCCGGCCGAGATCCGCGCCGCGCGAATCCTGGGCGCCGATCTCGTCGGCATGTCGACCGTACCGGAAGTGATCTTAGGCCGGCGCGCGGGCCTGCGCTGCGCCGCGGTCTCGGTCGTCACCAACTACGCCGCGGGCCTCGCCGGCGGCGATCCGAGCCACGAGGAGACGCAGGCGGTCGCGCATGAGGCGGCCGATCGCTTCAAGCGCCTGCTGCGCGGCTTCATCCGCGCCTATCGGCCGCGCGCCGCATGATTCCGCGCCGCGCCGCCCCCTCCACCATGCTTCGCATGGTCCCCCTCCCCCGCTGTGCAGGGGAGGATTTCGCTACTCGCAAACGTTCGCGCCGAGCCTGTCCTCCCATGCCGCGAAGCGGCGGGGGAGGGGGACCGTCCGAAGGACGGTGGAGGGGGCAAAGGCTCCCAAATTGGCAATGATCCTCCCGCAAGAAATCATTCGCTTGAAGCGCGACGGCGGCGCCTTAAGCGCGGGCGAGATCGGCGACTTCATCGCCGGCCTCACCAGCGGCGCGGTCACCGAGGGACAGGCGGCCGCGTTCGCCATGGCCGTCTTCTTCCGCGGCATGTCGCTCGACGAGCGGGTCGCGCTGACGCGGGCGATGACCCGCTCGGGCTCGACCCTCGACTGGCGCGAGGCCCGTCTCGATGGCCCGATCCTCGACAAGCATTCGACCGGCGGGGTCGGCGACAATGTGTCGCTGATGCTGGCGCCGATGCTCGCGGCCTCGGGCGCCTATGTGCCGATGATCTCCGGACGCGGCCTGGGCCACACTGGCGGCACGCTGGACAAGCTCGATTCGATCCCCGGCTACACGACGCAGCCCGACCTCGCCTTGTTCAAGCGCGTCGTGAAAGAGGCAGGTTGCGCGATCATCGGCCAGACGGAAGATCTCGCCCCAGCCGACCGGCGCCTCTACGCCATCCGCGACGTGACCGCCACGGTCGAATCGGTCGCGCTCATCACCGCCTCGATTCTGTCGAAGAAGCTTGCGGCCGGAACGCAAGGTCTGGTCATGGACGTCAAGACCGGCTCCGGCGCGTTCATGGGCGCCCTCGACGGAGCACGCGAGCTCGCCACCAGCATCGCAACCGTCGCCAACGACGCCGGCCTCAAGACGGTCTCGCTTATCACCGACATGAACGAACCGCTGGCCAGCGCCGCCGGCAACGCGCTCGAGGTGCGCAACGCCGTCGACTACCTGACCGGCAGGCGGCGCGATCAGCGTCTCGATCGGGTGACGACGGCGCTCGGCGCCGAGCTTCTCGCGCTCTCCGGCCTCGCTCGCGATGTCGACGAGGGCGCCGCAGCCTTGAGGCGCGCCCTCGACACGGGCGCGGCCGCGGAGCGGTTCGAGCGCATGGTCGCCGCTCTGGGCGGCCCCAAGGACTTCGTTTCACACGCGCATGAGCTTCTGCCCCGCGCGCCGGTGCTCGTCGAGGCGACGCCTGCGACGCGTGGCTTCGTCGCCGAAATTGATGTGCGCGCGGTCGGGCTCGCGGTCGTCGAGCTCGGCGGCGGCCGGGCGCGCGCCGCCGACCCGATCGATCCGGCGGTCGGCCTGACCGAACTCGCCCCCATCGGCGCCGAGGTCGGCCCTGACGCGCCACTGGCGCGGGTGCACGCGCGCTCCCCCGACGACGCCGAGGCGGCCGTCAAGCGTCTCCGCACCGCCTATCGCCTAGACGAAGCCGCGCTTTCGCGAGGCGACCCGGTGATCGAGCGCATCGCCGGGATGCCGTCGTGAGCATCCTTCTCGCCATGTCCGGATGGGACCCAGAGCCCTGGCGGCGGCGCCTCGAGGCGCTCATGCCGTCGCAAGCGATCGTGATGCTGAGCGAGCCGTTCGACCACGCGTCCGTCCGCTACGCCTTGAGTTGGCGCCATCCGCCGGGCGCGCTCAAGGATCTTCCCAACCTTCGCGCGATCGTCTCGCTCGGCGCCGGCGTCGATCATCTCTTCGCCGATCCCGCTTTGCCCGATAAGCCGATCGTGCGGGTGGTCGATCCGGACCTCACCCAGCGCCTGAGCGAGTGGGTCGCCATGCACGCGCTCGTTCACTTGCGCCAATTGCGCCGCTACGAACGCCAGCAGCGCGAGCGTCTGTGGGAGGACGACGACCGGCAGCCCAAGGCCGGCGACGTCGCGGTCGGCGTGCTTGGGTTGGGCGTCATGGGCAAGGACGCCGCAGCCAAGCTCAAGGCGCTGGGCTTCAAGGTCGCCGGATGGAGCTTGAGCCCAAAGGCGCTTCCCGGAATCGCCTGCTTCTCCGGCGCGGAGGGCTTGAAGCGCCTGCTGACGCAAACCGACATGCTGGTCGTGCTGCTGCCGCTAACCGAAGCGACGCGGGGGATCGTGAGCGCGCCGCTTCTCTCTCAGCTCAGGCAGGGCGGGCCGCTCGGAGGCCCGATCCTCATCAACGCCGGACGCGGGGGCCTGCAGGTCGAATCCGACATCCTGGCCGCCCTCGATTCCGGAGCCTTGCGGGGCGCATCGCTCGACGTGTTCGAGCGCGAGCCGCTGCCGAAAGACTCGCGACTCTGGGACCACCCGGCGGTGTATGTCAGCCCGCACAATGCGGCGATCTCGACGCCGGAAGCGGTCGCCGCCTTCGCCGCCCGCGCGATCGAGGCGTTCGAACGCGGCGAGCCGCTCGCCCAT
>DATNBG010000249.1:0-2006 GCA_035572075.1 Roseiarcus sp.
AACCCGATCTCGAAGCCTCGCCTGAGCTCGGAAATCATGAAGGCGGGGATCAGCAGCCGCAGATCCACTTTCGAGCGGTCGGTGACGTCGAACCGCCCCTTGGACAGGCTCTCGAACAGCGCCATGTCCTTTTCCCGGACCTGCCCGAGCATGAATTCCCGGAACGGATCGACGACCGCGGCGAGCGCCTGCTGCTGACTGATCTTGTTGTCCATCAACGGCTCGAGACCGTTCCGCCAGGCGCGATCGAAGGTCGGAGCCATGACGAAGAAGGTCATGAACAGCGACAGGCTGATGAGGACGAGGTTGGCCGGCGCGCTCTGCAGGCCGAGGCCGGAGCGCAGAAACGAAAGCGCGACAATGAAGCGCGTGAAGCTTGTGACCATGATGAGAAGGCCGGGCGCGACCGAAAGCACGGTCAGAATCGCGACCAGCTCGATGATCCGGCCGCTCGCCGTGGCGCCGCCGGCGGGAATGAGCGCGTTGAGATCGACCGCTTGAGCGCAAGCCGGAGAGCTTGCCGTGACGAGCGCGAGGCCTGCCCAGATCGCTCGTCTCATTGCACCACCAAGGTTCGGATCACGAACGCGCGAACTTTCCCGCCGCTGCGCGTCGCCGCCCGCTCGTTCAGGTCCTGGCGGATGTTTTCGAGCCCGATCGGCCCTTCAAGCTCATGCAGCGAGACGGTTCGCAAATAGGCAAGGATGTCGTCGCCGATCTGGCTCGCCACGGCTTCGGGATGCGGCAAAGTCCTGGGGTCGAAGATGATCGAGCCTTCGAGGCGAATCCAGGTGTCCTGCGGCGCGCCCAGATTGGTCACGATCGGCGGCAGATCGAAGATCGTCGAAGGCTCCGCTCGCGGGGCGGCGGCGGACGCCTCCACAGGCTTCGCCAGCCCGGGCGTCGCCGCGGGCCGCCATGTTTCGAAGGCTGCCCCGGCGCAGGCGCCGAGACAGACGACGATCGCGAGGTCAATCAACGATCCCCTCACCGATCCTTTCGCGGCGGCCTGCGGGATAGCCGAATCAGACATCAGCCGCTCCGCCTAGAATGGCCTGATGGCGTCATAGACCTGCTGCCCCCACGCCGGCTGCTGAAAGTCGCTCTGACGGCCGCGGCCGCCATAGGAGATGCGAGCCTCGGCGATCCGGTCATAGGCGACGGTGTTGTTGAGCGAGATGTCGAGCGGGTCCACGATCCCGGCGACCGTGAGCTGGCGCATCTCGTAATTGACGCGCACTTCCTGCGATCCCGAGATCACCAGATTGCCGTTCGGAAGCACGCGGGTGACGACCGCCGCGACCGCCACCTGGATCTGTTCGGACCGGTCGATGTTGCCCTGCCCCTGCGTTGACGCGGAGGAGGAGAGGTCGCCGAGAAGCTTGGCGGGCTGGCTGGACGAGGACGCCGCCGAGCCGTTGTTGTAGCCAAAGTCGACGACAACGCCGTCCTTGGTCGTCTGCGAGCGGCCCGAGGCGTTGCCGAGAGTGGCCTTGTCGTTCATCGAAATGAGCACCCGCACGATGTCGCCGACATGGGCGATGCGCGGCTGGCTGTACAAGGACGGCGGCGGCCCGCTCGGGGGAGGGTGGGGCAGCACATTTGCGGTCTGGATGCTCGCCGTCTCGTCGGTGATCAGCCCGGAGCCGACCGGCGAAAAGAAGGGCGGGCGCATGAATTCGCTGGGGCTGGTCGAGCAGCCCGTCGCCGCCATTGCGAGCGCCAGCAGGAGCGGCGCCGGAAGGAGCCGCATCAGGATTTCTTCTCTGTCGCCGCGCCCGACAGGAAGGACGCGAGCCGGCTTGCGCGCTCCGCCTCCATCTCGTCGAGAATGGCGCCCGCCGCGCCCGGCTTTAGCTTGGCGAGGATCGCCGCCGCCATCGAATCGTCCATGGCGCCGATCTGCTGAGCCGCGGTCTCCGGCTGCATCTTCGAATAGATGGCGACGAGATCGTCGCTCGCCGCCTTCAGCGTGGCGTCGCGCTTTGCGACCCATTCCTTGACCG
>DATNBG010000250.1:0-4595 GCA_035572075.1 Roseiarcus sp.
CCGCAAACTCGGGCGAAAACGGCGGATAATCTATGCATTGCCCGCGTTAGCGTTTACAGAGCATTGGCGGCCGGATGAGGGGAAAGCACCGATGACAGAGGACTTGAAGGGCTCGGAGCAGGTGCTGCTGTACGCTGGGAAGGACTTGACGACTAAGGTGGAGCACGACGCGTCGCACTGGGTGGGGCACGACGAGATCTTCACTGTGGACCACGACCGCACCGAGCACGTAAAGCACGACGAGACGATCATTGTTGATCAGAACCGCACGGAGACGGTCCAAGCGAACGAGACGGTCACGATCGGCATGAATCGCGCCCACACGGTGGGGCTGAACGAGGAGTTAACGGTCGCCGTTGCGCGGACACACACAGTGGGGGCAGCAGAGGCGATCACCGTCGGTGCAGCTCGCACAATTTCGGTTGGTGCATCGCAGTCGATCAGCGTGGGCGACGACCAGTCGATCGACGTGGGGAAGAACGAGACGACCTCGATCGGCAACGATCGCTCGACCAGCGTGGGGGATAACGACACGTTAGAGGTAGGCAAGAAGATCGCGATTTCGGCGGGCGATGAGATCGTGCTGAAGACCGGCTCCGCGACGATCACCATGCAGAAGAATGGCGATATCACGATCGAAGGCAAGCAGATAACCATCAAGGGGTCGGGGGACGTCATCATTAAAGGACAAAAAATCCTTCAAAATTGAGTCGGCTGGCGCGCCCGTTCCGGCAGGGGTCGCGACGGGTCCGGCCGAGGTCGCCGAACGACCGGTATTTGCGCGAAGCGGCCACCGCCTATTGGGTTTGACCCTAATCCGCCGGGGTTGCCGCAGGCCGCTCGCCCCACTATAGCTGCGCCGCTCAATTTTCCTGCAACCGAAAGGCGCCAGTCCGTGGCCTTCCTCGCCGACGTCCTCTCTCGCGTTAAGCCATCCGCGACCATCGCGATGACGCAGAAGGCGCGCGACCTCAAAGCCAAAGGGCGGGAGGTGATCTCGCTTTCGGTCGGCGAGCCGGATTTCGACACCCCCGACAACATCAAGCGGGCGGCGATCGAGGCGATCAAGCGCGGCGAGACCAAGTACCCGCCGGTGCTCGGCATTCCGCCCTTGCGCGAGGCGATCGCGGCCAAGTTCAAGCGCGAAAACGGTCTCGACTACAAGGCTACCGACACCATTGTCGCGACCGGCGGCAAGCAGATCCTCTACAACGCCTTCCTCTGCACGATGAACGAGGGCGACGAGGTCATCATCCCGGCGCCCTATTGGGTGAGCTACCCGGAGATGGTGGCGATCAACCACGGAACGCCGGTGATCGTGCCGACGACCATCGGCAACGGCTTCAAGCTCCAGCCCGAGGACCTCGAGCGGGCGATCACGCCTCGCACCAAGTGGGTGGTGCTCAACTCGCCCTCGAACCCGTCGGGCGCGGCTTATACGCAGGGCGAACTGAAAGCGCTCACCGACGTCCTGATGCGCCACCCGCACGTGTGGGTGCTGACCGACGACATGTACGAGCATCTCGTCTACGGCGACTTCGTGTTCACCACGCCGGCGCAGATCGAGCCCGGTCTCAAGCCCCGCACGCTGACCATGAACGGCGTCTCCAAGTCCTACGCGATGACCGGCTGGCGCATCGGCTACGCCGCCGGGCCGTCCGAGCTCATCAAGGCGATGGACATGGTGCAGGGCCAGCAGACCTCGGGCGCCTGCACGATCGCGCAATGGGCGTCGGTCGAGGCGTTGAACGGGCCTCAGGACTTCATCCCCGTGCGGCGCAAGGCGTTCGAGGAGCGGCGCGACCTCGTCGTGTCGATGCTCGGCCAGGCGCAGCACCTGAAGTGCCCGAAGCCGGAGGGCGCGTTCTATGTCTATCCGTCCTGCGCCGGCGCGATCGGCAGAACGGCGCCGTCCGGCAAGGTGATCGGAACGGACGAGGACTTCGTCACCGAGCTTCTGGATCAAGAAGGCGTCGCGGCGGTTCAGGGCTCGGCCTTCGGCCAGGGGCCGAACTTCCGCGTCTCCTACGCCACCTCGCTCGATCAGCTCGAGAAGGCGTGCAAGAAGATTCAGAAGTTCACCGCCGAGCTGAGGTGAGGGCGCGCGCGTGGAGCGCCGCTATTGGGGAGGGAGAACATGCGACCAATGGTTCGTTGGTGGGCTGCCGCGACCTTTGCGATGTCCGTCAACCTCGGGCTCGGATCGGCCATGGCCGACGGCCTGCCGGGCATGCGCGGCCATGACCACACCGGAATCACGGTGCCGGACATGAAGCAGGCGGTCGACTTCTTCGTCGACGTGGTGGGCTGCAAGAAGGCGATGTCGTTCGGGCCGTTCTCGGATTCGAAGGGCACGTTCATGAAGGACGCCCTCGACGTCAATCCGCGCGCTGTCATCAACCAGATCACGATGATCCGCTGCGGCATGGGTTCGAACATCGAGCTGTTCAGTTACCAGTCGCCGGATCAGAAAGTCGCGCAGCCCAAGAACAGCGACATCGGCGGCTACCACATCGCCTTTTACGTGGACGACATCAAGGCGGCCGCCGACTATCTTCGCGCCAAGGGCGTCGAGACGATGATGGGTCCGATCCCGCTCACCGAGGGGCCGGCGGCGGGACAGGCCATCGTCTACTTCAAGGCGCCCTGGGGCCTTCAATTGGAGGCGATCTCCTATCCGAAGGGGATGGCCTACGAAAAGGACGCGACGACGATCCTGTGGAGTCCGAAAGACCCGTCGAAATGAAAAGTGGGCTGCGTCTGGCGCCCTTGGCCGGTGAGCGGATCGGCTGATCCGGGGCGACGCCGGAAGCTGACAGTTCCGGCGCGCGCTCGGCCCCGGCTCGTCGCCCTGGCGCTATTCGGGCTCCTCATCGGCTTGGCTCCCGCCGCCGCGGACGAACTGGTCAGGTTCCCGAGCGCCGGCCAGGGCGATGAGGTCCAGGGCTATCTGACGAGGCCAAAGGGAAGAGGCCCCTTCCCGGCCGTTGTCCTACTGCACACCTGCCTCGGCCTGCCGCGGGAGCGAGCCTCGATCGGCGAGCGGATCGCGGGTTGGGGCTATGCCGCGCTGTTCGTCGACGACTTCGGGACCCGCGGCCTGAAGGAAACCTGCGCCGTCGACTTCCAGCCGGCCCTGGCCGACGCCTATGGCGCGCTGGCCTTTCTCTCCCGCTTGTCCGATGTCGATTCCGCCCGGATCGCGGTCGTCGGCTTTTCGCAAGGCGGCGATACCGCGCTCAAGATCGCGGCCGGCGGCGGCGCCCGAGGCGGAGCAAGCTTCAGGGTTGCGGCCGCTTTCTATCCGCCCTGCGCCAACGTCGGCGACGCGAGGCTGACGATCCCGACGCTCATCTTCGTCGGCGCGGGGGACGATGTGACTCCGGCGGCCGATTGCGCGCGCCTGGCGAAAGATCAGGCGCCCGGCGTCGCCAAGCTCGTGGTCTATCCCGGCGCGGCTCACGCCTTCGATCTGCCCGAGTTTGGCGCGGGCGCGAAAATTGACGGCATGACGCTCGCCTATGACCGCAACGCCGCCTCGCGATCCTGGGCGGAATTGCGCGCTTTCCTCGCGGCCCGGCTCGCGCGCCCGCCTCCGCGCGGCGATCGGCGCCGGCCTTGCTTGCGTCACAATCCGGATCGTTCGTCGTGCTAGACGCGCCCCGGAGCGCGAATCCTTTTCGTCGATCAAGGGAGCCTTGATGCTCAGACGCGAATTTCTCCTCGGCAGCGTGGCCAGCGTCGCCGCCTCTTCCCCGCTCGCGGCCCTGGCCGCCGAGGGGGCGCCGCTTTCCAGCAAGGCTGCGTTCGTCGCCTGGATGACGGCCAATCGCCCCGCGGAGGCGCAGAGGTATCTCGAGCGGCGCTGGGACCGCTATGAGGTGCTGCTCAGTTTCCATGACCTCTGGACCCAGGCCGACAAGCGCGCCTTCCTGATGACGCCGCGCCAGGAGTTCGTCCTGCCGGAAGATAAGGAGAACGCCTATGTCGGGCACTATCTCGACATCGGGTTCGGGGTCACCATCACTCCGCCCGGCACGATGGGCCGCATGACGAGCGCGCTTGACATTCGCGGCTCCGACAAGGTGCTCGAGATCGGCACCGGCTCGGGCTTCCAGTCGGCGTTGCTCACCTATCTCACCCCGCACGTCCATTCGATCGAAATCATTCCCGAGCTCGCCAGCCGCACCCGCGGGGTCTATGACCGGCTGATCGGCTTGGGCTACCGCGAATATGCCGATATCGAGACCCGGAGCGGCGACGGCTACTACGGCTGGCCGGAGGCGGCCCCGTTCGACAAGATCATCGTCACCTGCGGCATCGACCACATTCCCCCGCCGTTGCTCCAGCAGTTGAAGCCAACCGGGATCATGGTCATTCCGATTGGTCCGCCGGGCGCCCAGCACATCCTGAAAGTGTTCAAGAAGGTCGGCGCGGACGGCGCGCCTCAGGTCGCGCGCTCGGACATTTTCGGCGGCAAGGTCATTCCGTTCGTGCCGCTCAGCGGCGGGCACCAGAGCGAGGGCTGACGGGGGTTTCTGTGGTTCGCCCCGAGCGGGCCTTTAAGGAAAGGAACGATCGATGACGAGAACGCT
>DATNBG010000251.1:0-2557 GCA_035572075.1 Roseiarcus sp.
CGTTTTGAGCGATTTCAACGGGTTGCGGCGCCATTTCGGACCGTCTGCAACCGCCAAGCGCCATGCGAATTTGCGGGGCGGTGTCGCTGACGCCGCAGGTTGCTTCGCTTCGCGCTCGGTGAGGCTGAAGAGGGGGCAGAACGAAACCCTCATTTCGCGAAGCGAAACGAAGCGTTTCGCAACGCATGCCGTAAGCCATTGGAATCCTTATGAGCGTCGAATCAGGCATTTCGCGGGATCGTTTGTTTTCAAAAGCTTAGCTCCGTTTTCGTTTCGCCGTTTTCACGGGGCGCCTGTTTTCAATGGCTTGGCTCCTCTTTTCGTTTCGCCGTTTGCCGATCCCCTTCCGGCGGGATAGGACCCGAGCCCGAGCAACGGAATCATCGTAGCCTGGTTTCCGCAAAAGTCAATGCATTTGTCAGTTTTCTGTTTTTCATAGAGGCGCTGGTCCGGCCCATATCCCCGGCGCCGTTGACGCCGCCCCCGACGACAATCATGTCGAACTGGCCGAGATCGCGGGTCAGGCGAAATCCGATTGACGGCTTCCCACGCCTGTCATTCCCGGCGCCCCCGGACTGCGATCCGGGGGGAAGGTCTGACCGGGAAGGAGTCCCAGACGCTGGCGGGCGGCATCCATGGATTCCCGATCGGCCGCTTCGCGGCCGTCGGAATGACATCGCTGAATCGATCAGCGGATTTCGTATCATTCGTCGTTCTTCCCGTCCGGCGACGGCTCAGCAGGGATTGAGGGGGCCTTCGCCGGCGAGATAGCGGCGAACCTCTTCGGCGGCGGCCTCGGCGGCGAATTTCACCGTCTTGACCGACGCTCCGGCGATGTGCGGGGTCAAGGTCACGTTATCGAGCCGCAGCAATTCCATGTCAGGGGGCGCCGGCTCGACGGCGAAAGTCTCGAGCGCCGCGCCGCGCAAACGCCGGCTCTTGAGCGCTTCGGTCAGAGCGTCATAGTCGACCATCGGTCCGCGAGGGGCGGGAGAGAAAAGAGTTGCGCAAGGGAGACGACAAGCCGATGGAACCATTGGCGCGCGTGATTGTGTGCGCCCGCGCGAGCAGCCGGTGAAGCTCGCAGCCTTCCGGCTTCCGGCCGCGGCGCGGCGAAACGGCCGCGGCGGCGCCACAGGCCGGGAGTTTCGCGATGCCTGAACTGCCCGAGGTCGAGATCGTCCGGCGCGGTCTCTTACCCGCGATGCTCGGCGCGCGCATCGTCAAGGTCGAACTGCGGCGAAAAGACATCCGCTTCCCCTTCCCGCCCCGCTTCCGCGAGCGGCTCAGCGGGCGGCGCATCGTCAACATGGACCGTCGCGCCAAATACCTTCTCTTCGAACTGGACGGCGGCGAGACCCTGATCGCGCATCTGGGAATGTCGGGGTCGTTCCGCATGGAAAAAGGCGAGGCCTCGACTCCCGGCGCTTTCCTTCGCGCCCGCTCGAAAGACCGCAAGCACGATCACGTCGTTCTCGTCCTCGATAGCGGCTGGACCGTCACCTATAACGACCCGCGACGGTTTGGCTTCATGGATCTGGCTTCGAGCGGGGCGCTCGCGCGGCATCCGCGGCTCTGCGGCCTCGGCGCGGAGCCGCTCGCGCCCGAGTTCGACGCCCGCTGCCTGGCGAGGCTGTTCGCCGGGTCGCGCGCGCCGCTGAAATCAGCCCTGCTCGATCAAAGGCGCATCGCTGGCCTCGGCAACATCTATGTCTGCGAGGCTCTTTTTCGCGCGCGTCTCGCGCCGTCGAGGCCGGCTGGCGTTCTCGCGGACGCCCGCGGCCGCGCCACCCCGGCCGCGACCCGCCTCGCCAAAGCCATTCGCGACGTGCTCGAGGAGGCGATCGAGGCGGGCGGCTCGACCTTGCGCGATCACCGGCAGGCGAACGGAGACATGGGATATTTTCAGCACGCCTTCGAAGTCTACGATCGCGAGGGACTGCCGTGCGTCCGGGAGCGCTGTCGCGGAACTGTCTTGCGGATCGTGCAGTCCGGGCGCTCGACTTTCTACTGTTCGCAATGCCAACGCTGATCGCGGTCTCCCGGGGAGGCCGCGATCATTGACAAGGCAAAGCGCGCCTCCTATCTCCACTGCAATTCCGCAGGGCGGCGCGAAAATGGGCGATACTGGCCTTTTTCGCGCTTTTTGTTGTTTTCGCCATCGTTCGCGACGCCCGGCCCCCTGTTGCCGGGGCAAAATGCGGCCAGCCGCCTTCGGGCGGGACGGGATCGGAAAGGTCGAAGATGCTCGGCGCGCTCAAATTCGACTCCGCGATGAAGCGGGTCTTTGGCTCCTCCAATGATCGCCGCCTGAAGGGCTACCGCCCGAAGGTCGCCGCGATCAATGCGCTGGAGAAGGAATTCGAGGCCCTCGCCGACGATCAACTGCGCGCTAAGACCGACGAGTTGCGGGCCGAGTTCAAGGCCGGCAAGAAGCTGGATGACCTCATCGCGCCTGCTTTCGCCGCGGTGCGCGAGGCGGCCAAGCGCACCCTGAAACAACGCCATTTCGACGTCCAGTTGATCGGCGGTCTCGTGCTGCATGAAGGCGCGATCG
>DATNBG010000252.1:0-2616 GCA_035572075.1 Roseiarcus sp.
GTCAGCCGGCCATAGCGCGGACGCGACAGCGCGCCGGCGAGTTCCTCCTCCAGCATCGTCTCGATGAACCCGCGAACGCGACCGCGAACCCCGTCCTCGATCGCGTCGAACCAATCGTCAAAAAGCAGACCATCGGCGGCCACAGCCGCCGCCTTCGTGGTATCCTTCGTCATGGCGTGGTCTCCATTCCAGCGCGCCAACGCCGGAATCGTTTGGGTTAGGCAACCCGGAGACTACGCCAACCCAATTCTAACCACTTCCCCGACGGGACCATTCGGGTTCCCGCGAATCACTGACGTTTGGCGATATCAGCGTTCACGGTTCAAACCGAATGGACAACCTCCTAAAAGCTCACACAGGCGCAACATCATGACGATGGGAAATCGGGAGCCCGCCAACTCCTCGACCGACGAGCTGGAAGCCCTGATTTGCGCTCGGACGAAGGCGGCGGTCCGATCCCGGCGAAGGCCGTTCGAAAAGACACGCTTCCGGGGTGCGGAGCGATCAAACAGCAATCCTACAGTCGGTCGCTTAGGGATCGCCAGGAATGGCGGCGATCAGGCCTCCGCCCCGGGTTTCGATTCCGGCGAAACAGACCGATTGGCGCCGCCGGCTCGGAGCCTATGACCGGCCAGCGCCGACCAGCACCGGATCCGGGCGGTAAAGCGCGGGGAACAGCCGCTTCAGATTAGCGATTTTCGGTAGATCGTTGAAGACGATATAGGGGTAGTGAGGATTTCGCTCGAGGAAATCCTGGTGATAGGCCTCGGCGCGGTAGAAGGTCTTTCCCGGCTCGATGGTGGTGACGATCGGCGCCGGGAACACGTGCGCCGAGTCGAGTTGGGCTATGTAGGCTTTCGCCACTCGGGCTTGCTCGTCGTTTGAGGGAAAGATCGCCGAGCGATATTGCGTGCCCTCGTCCGGGCCCTGGCGATTGAGCTCAGTCGGATCATGGGCGACCGAGAAATAGACTTGCAGGATGCGCCCGTAGGTGATCTTGCGCGGATCGTAGGTGATCTGAACCGATTCGGCGTGACCGGTCGTGCCGGTCGAGGTCATGTCGTAGTGAGCGGTTGCCTTGTCCCCGCCGGCATAGCCGGAAACCGCGTTCTTCACGCCTTCCACATGCTGAAAGACGCCCTGCACGCCCCAGAAACATCCGCCCGCAATCACCGCGACTTCGGAGGTCTTGCCGCCTGCCTGCTCGTCGACGGCGGGCGGCGGAACGGCGCGCGCTTCCTCCGCCGTCGACCGGGTGGCGACGAAGCCGGCCGCGGAGAGGAGACCGACAAGAAGCAGCGCCGGGAAAACCGAGCCTCTTTTGAAGGACGAGATCATCGGGTTAACTCCATGGGTTGCCGGGAGCGAATCGTCGGAACGCGCCTCGGATAAGCCGCGACTATGTCGCCGACGTGATCAGCGCGTATCGATCACGCACATGCGTGAGGCTCGCTCTTCTCCGATAACGTTCGTTCGCGTCGGGGAATTGTTAGCGGATCGCGTCCTGCCGGGCCGGCCTGGGCGAACAGCAACGCCGGCGGCAGGATGCCGGGGCTCAGTCAGCGCCCCGTCGGTAGCGGCGGGAGCGAACAGGATCATCGGGGCGCCCGGAGCCTCAGGCCGTCGCCGGCTTGAAGGTCAGCGCGAGGCCGTTCATGCAATAGCGCAAGCCGGTCGGCTTGGGGCCGTCGTCAAAGACATGGCCGAGATGGCCGTCGCACCTGTGGCAGGTAACCGCCGTTCGCACCATCCCGTAGGACCGGTCCACATGGGTGTTCACGGCATTGTCGAGCGGGGCCCAGAAGCTCGGCCAGCCGGTGCCGCTGTCGAACTTGGTCGCCGACGAGAACAGGTCATTGCCGCAGCCGGCGCAGGCGAAAATGCCCTTCCGCTTCTCATGCAGAAGCGGAGAGGTGAAAGGCCGCTCGGTCCCGTCCTCGCGGAGGATCGCATATTGATTGGCGGTGAGCCTGCTGCGCCATTCGGCGTCGGTATAGACGAGATGGTCCTCGCCGCCGGCGTGCGCGCCCAGGGTTTGCAGGAGATTTGCGCTCGCGATTGCGGCGAGGCCGCTCAAAGCCGTTCGACGGGTCAACATCCTTCGACCTCCCTTGCGTTGGATCTTCGGAATCGCTCCCGGGTTCCGAACGCCTATACGTTCGGGACCGCGGCCGGTTACAGGGAGCAACGAAATTCTTTGACTCCCGGGCGGGCGGTCTCCAGCGGCGCCGGGAGTTGACCGGAGGACGCCGCCCGCTCAAGCATATTCTCGGCGTCGCCAAACAACCGCATGCCCCGCGCTCGCTTCGTGGGCGTTCGTCGCGCCCGTTCCGGAGGAAACATCCCATGACCGCCATCAATTCGGTCGTCGACCTTGCGATTGAAGGCGAGGTCGCGCTCGTCACGGTTGACTCGCCGCCGGTGAACGCGTTGTCGCAGGCCGTCCGCGATGGGCTCAAGCGCGGGATCGAGCAAGCGGAAACGAACGGCGCCGTCAAGGCGATCGTCATCATCTGCGGCGGGCGGACCTTCATCGCCGGCGCCGACATCGCCGAATTCGGCAAGCCGCCCGCCCCGCCGCGCCTTCCCGAGGTTCTGGACGCGATCGAGAACGCG
>DATNBG010000253.1:0-3120 GCA_035572075.1 Roseiarcus sp.
CGCGCGCCCTTCCGCCTTGACGGGCCGTATCCGCCGAGCAATCGGGCCAAGGGACCGATCGGAGCGCGCAAGTGCCGACGCTGACATTCGCGGGGATCGTCTCGGCCTTCGGCGCCGGGACAAAAGCCAAGCTCGACAACCCCGCCGTTTCCGGCGCGCCCGAGGACCAGCTCCGCGCGCCGCTGGAAACTCTGTTCCACGGCCTCGCGGCGCCCAAGCCCCGGCAAGCGGATTTGCTCGACCGGATCGTGGCCGGACCGCTCGACCAACTGGCTGCCGGACGAGGAGGCGGCGCAATTGCGCTTCGCGTTCGAGGCGGAAATCAAGCGGCTGGACGCGGCTTGAGCGCGCTTCGCCGACCGGGACGGTTTTCGGGGAACGTCGAAATGTCTTGACAAAATCCGAAACATGGGCTACATGTATTCTCATCGGCAGAAGCAAAGCCGGCGCCATGACAGGCGCCGGCGAGCAAGGCTGGCGATCGAGGAGCTTGGCGTGGAGCTCGTGCACAGGAGAAAAAATTTATTGGAATCGGCCGTAACCCTTTGAAAAGTACCGATTCGGAAAAATAAACGCTAGTAAACGCCAGCTATTTTACTAACGCTTACTCGCGTTTAACTCACGCTTACTAGCGCTTAATGGCGTTTGTGCCCGCTTACTGGCCCGGATGCGCGTGACAGCGCCTCTATGCCTGGCGAAGCCTATTCCTCGAGCTCGCTGTCCCAGTAGAGATAGTCCATCCAGCTTTCGTGCAAATAATTGGGCGGGAACAGGCGCCCGTTCTGGTGCAGGTCGTGGACGGTCGGCTGGTAGGGCTTCTTCGCCGGCCACATGCGCGCCGCGGCCGGCAAGAGGTCGGCCTTCTTGAGGTTGCAGTCGGAGCAGGCGGCGACCACGTTCTCCCAGGTCGTGATCCCCCCCTTCGAGCGGGGAACCACATGGTCGAAGGTCAGGTCCTCGCGCTGCCCACAATATTGGCAGGTGAAGCGGTCGCGCAGGAACACGTTGAACCGGGTGAAGGCGGGAAAGCGGGTCGGCTTCACGTAGCTCTTGAGCGACACCACCGAGGGCAGCCGCATCTCGAAGCTCGGGCTCCTGACCCTGGTCTCGTATTCGGAGAGGATGTTGACCCTCT
The DNA here is from genome assembly GCA_035572075.1 of Roseiarcus sp. Lineage (GTDB taxonomy): Bacteria > Pseudomonadota > Alphaproteobacteria > Rhizobiales > Beijerinckiaceae > Roseiarcus. The sequence continues at coordinate 1,136 of DATNBG010000253.1, forward strand.
CGAGGAACACCGCCTTGATCGCGTCCTGCCAGCACCAGATCGACAACGGGTAGTAGCTCAGCGGGCGGAAGTCCGCGTTGAGGACAAGGGCCGGACAAGTCGCCGGCGTGACTGCGCGAACATGAACCGTCAAGAAAAGACGCTCCCGTGCCTCCGATTGTCGACCATGCGGCTGGCGCTTGGCCCAGCCGCGGGGAATAGTCTACATGGCGCGTGACGGGCTTGTGAAGGCGCCGGAATCCGGGGCTTTCCGGGGCTTTGGCGCGCCTTAAGCCTCGCTGGCCGACGCGAATCGGTCAGCCGGCCGACTTCTCGATCGCCTCCATGTCGGCGTCCGAGAGCCCGAAATGATGGCCGATCTCGTGGACGAGAACATGGGTCACGACCGCGCCGAGCGAATCCTCGCCATCGCACCAGAAGTCGAGCAGCGGCCGGCGATAGAGCCAGATCATGTTGGGCAGTTCGCCCGTCTCTTCGGTCGCGCCGCGCTGGGCGAGGCCGCGGCCGCGAAAAAGGCCGAGCAGGTCGAACTCGCTCTCGGCGCCCATGTCGTCGAGAGTCTCATCGTCCGGGAAGTCGACCACCTGAATGACCAGGCCGTCGCTCAGACGCCGGAACGAAGCGGGCAATTGGTCGAATGCGGCGCGGGCGAGCGCGTCGATGTCCTCCGATGTCGGGGCGCGCCACGAGGCGAGGCCGCTCCGCGTCCGGGCGGTCACTGCGCGGCCCGGGGTCTGGGCGCAACGTTGCGTTCGAGCGAGTTGATCCGAGTGGCGTCCAGCCCGTCGACCAGGACGCGGGTTCGCGCGGCGAGGGCGGCGCGAATCTTCCTGGCGCCGGTCGGGAATTCCTTGAGCACCCGTGCGAACGTCTCGCGCGGAATCCGGATCACGACCGCGTCCTCGGCGGCGCGGGCGCTGACTTGGCGCGCGGCCGGAGCGTAGAGGGCGCTCTCGCCGATGAGGGCGCCGGCGCCGGCGCGCCGCTCGCCGTTCGGCTTCCCGTCCTCGATGAGCAGGATCGCGCCCGAATGCACGAAATACCCCGAATCGGCGGCCTCACCCGTGAAGAACAGCGCCTCTCCCGCCCTCAGGCGCCGCTTCTCGCAAGAAAAGGCGATCAGTTGCAGCGCCTCGCGCGGCAGGAGGTCGAAGGGCCGTGTCCGCCCGAGCCGCGCGACGTCGTCGTCGAGAGTCACTCCGCTCGCTCCCCCGCCGCCGCGCCGGCCATGAGCTTGTAGCCGCCGCCCTCGGTGACCAACAGTTGCGCTTCGGCCGGATTGTTCTCGATCTTCTGCCGCAGGCGATAAATGTGTGTCTCCAGGGTGTGGGTGGTCACATTCGCATTGTAGCCCCAGACATGCTTCAGCAGCGTCTCGCGGGCCACCGGCTGCTGTTCGGCGCGATGGAGGTAACGCAGGATCGCGGCCTCCTTCTCGGTCAGCCGCAATTTGACGCCCTGCTGGTCGACGAGGTTCTTCGAAGTCGGCCGGAAGGTGTAAGGCCCGACCTGGAACTCCGCGTCCTCGCTGGCTTCATATTGCCTGAGTTGCGAGCGGATACGGGCGAGCAGCACGACGAACCGGAACGGCTTGCCGACATAGTCATTGGCGCCGGAATCGAGGCCGGCGATCGCGTCGGCGTCGGAATCATGCGCGGTCAGCATGATGATCGGCCGGCGATACCCGTCCCGGCGCATTCGCTTGACGGCCTCGCGCCCGTCGAGGTCGGGCAGCCCGACATCCATGATGACGAGATCGGGCGCGGCAGTCGCGACAGCCTCGATCGCCGCTTCCGCCGTCTCGACCGCCTGGACCTGAAACTCAGGATGAAGCGCCAGCTGCTCGACCAGCGCGTGGCGAAGGTCGGCGTCGTCATCCACGATCAGCAATCGCCGAGTCTGGGTCATCAAACCTACCTTACCCGCCCGATCGCCCGGCGGCTACCGCAGGATTACGGCAAGCCTGCGGCTGGCGCCTGACGGGG
>DATNBG010000254.1:0-7995 GCA_035572075.1 Roseiarcus sp.
AGTCTACGGCTTTCTGGTCGTCGCCTATTTCTGGGAGATCGAGCCGCCGACGTGGTGGGGCTATCTGACGGTGCTGCCGGCGCTGGCGCTCAGCGGCCTCATGCTTGGCGCGCTCGGCATGCTCTTGTCGTCGGTCATCAAGCAGCTCGAGAACTTCGCGGGCGTGATGAACTTCGTCATTTTTCCGATGTTCTTTGCCTCCTCAGCCCTCTACCCGCTGTGGCGCGTGCAGCAGGGAAGCCCGTGGCTCGCGACCGTCTGCCGGCTCAATCCCTTCACCTACTCGGTCGAACTCATCCGCTTCGCCTTCTACCAGCAAGTCGATTGGCTGTCGCTCGCGGTCGTGGCCGGCTGCACGATCGTGTTCCTCGGCGGCGCGGTCATCGCCTACGATCCGGCGCGCGGCATGCTGATGCGGCGCGGCGGATGAACGCGCGAGGGATAGGAATGGCCATGATCCAACGCCTGTTCGCCGCCGCCCTCGCCGTCGTCGCGAGCGGGTGTCTGGCCTCCGCCGCCGCGGCCCCCGACCGCCTGCGCATCGCGCTCCAGAAGACGGGAACCGCATCCTGGGAGATCGGGGTGATCAAGGCGCGCGGGCTCGACAAGGCCGCCAATCTGGACCTCGAAATCACCGAGCTTGCCTCCACCGCGGCAGGCAAGATCGCGATCGAGGGCGGCAGCGCCGACCTGGTCGTCGAGGACTGGCTGTGGGCGGCGCGCGAACGCTCGCTCGGCGACAAGCTCCTCTTCACACCCTATTCGACCGCGCTCGGCGCGGTGATGGCGCCCAAGGATTCGCCGGTCCATTCGGTCGCCGACCTCGCCGGCCGGTCGATCGGCGTCGCCGGCGGGCCGCTCGACAAGAGCTGGATCCTTTTGCGGGCGGCGGCGCTCGCCGAGGGGCGCGACCTCGCGAGGGACGCGCGGCCCACCTACGGCGCGCCGCCGCTGATCGCCGAGAAGTTCGCTCAAGGCGAGACCGAGACGGCGCTCGAATACTGGAATTTCGCCGCCGATCTCGAAGGTCGCGGTTTCCGCCGCGCAATCGAGATGACCGACGTCGAGAAGGCGCTCGGCGCGAAAGGCCCCGTGTCCATGATCGGCTATGTGTTCGAGGAAAAGTTCGCGGCCTCGCATAGGGACGCGCTGCGCCGCTTCTTCGCCGCGGCGGCCGAGGCGCGCAAGATCCTGGCCGAGGATCCGACCGCCTGGGCGCCCATCAAGGCGAAGCTCCGCCTGAAGGATGACGCTGCGCTCGCCGTCTACCGTGAGCGCTATCTCGACGGCGTGCCGAAGCGAACGATCGCCGAGGAGGCGGCGGACGCCGCGATCCTCTACCGGCGCCTCGCGGAGATCGGGGGTAAGGAGCTGGTGGGCGACGCGAAGGAGCTCGACACGAGCCTCTTCTACGATCCCGCGACCGGCGAATAACGCGTGGCGCTGCGTCTCATCTCGCTCGCCGCGCTCATTTTACTGTGGCAGGTCGCCGCCCATTTCGGCGATCCGCGGCTGCTTCCAGGGCCGATGGCGGTCTTCACGACAATGGAGTCCGAGGCCGCGTCGGGAGCGCTGTTCGCCGCGCTCGGGGCCACGCTCGCTCGCGTCGCGGCCGCGTTCCTGCTCGCGATGGCGGTTGGATCGGCGATCGGCTATGCGATGGGGCGCAACGCGCTCGTCGATCGGGCGGCCGACCCATGGATCATCGTGCTCCTGAACCTGCCGGCGCTGGTGATCATCGTGCTCGCCTATATCTGGGGCGGCCTCAACGAAGCGGCGGCGATCGGAGCGGTCGCGCTCAACAAATTGCCGGTGACCGTCGTCACCATCCGCGAGGGCGTGCGCGCGCTCGACGCAAGGCTCGACGAAATGGCGCGCGTGTTCGGGTTTTCGCGGCAGAAGCGGCTCGCCCACGTGGTCGCGCCTCAGCTCGCGCCCTATTTCGCCGCGGCCACCCGCGCCGGCCTGTCGCTGGTGTGGAAGATCGTGCTGGTGGTCGAACTCATGGGCAGGCCGAACGGCGTCGGGTTCGAAATCAATACCGCCTTCCAGTTGTTCGACGTGCCCCTTTTGCTCGCCTACGCTCTGCCCTTCACGGCGATCATGCTGATCATCGAAACCCTCCTGGTGCAACCCTTTGAACGTCATGTCTCCCGTTGGCGACCGCGCGCGGCGGCTTGAAGCGCGCGTTGAGAAGAAATCCTTCCGGACCGCTTCCGGACAGGGCGTGCCGGTGATCGCCGATCTCTCCTTCGCGCTCGAGGAAGGCGAGACCGGCGCGCTCATCGGCCCGTCCGGCTGCGGCAAGTCGACGCTGATGCGCATTCTCGCTGGCCTCGATCGCAATTTCGAGGGCTCGGTCCGCCTGCCCGAGGATGGCCGGGTGGGCATGGTTTTTCAGGAGCCGCGGCTTTTGCCGTGGCGCAGCGTCGGAGACAATGTGCGCCTCGCCGCGCCGGACGCGAGCGAAGCGGAGATCGTGGCCCTGTTCGCCGCGCTCGGCCTCTTAGAGCATCGCACCCATTTCCCCGGCGAACTCTCGGTCGGTCTCGCGCGGCGCGCCGCGCTCGCGCGCGCCTTCGCGGTTCGCCCGACCCTGCTCTTGCTCGACGAACCGTTCGTGTCGCTCGACGCGCCGCTAGCCCGGCAGCTGCATGGCGATCTCATCAGGCTGGTCGAAAGCCGGCGCATGATCGCCGTGCTCGTCACCCACGACGTCAACGAGGCGATCGCTCTCGCCGACCGGATCTTCGTGCTCTCGGCGCGCCCGGCGCATGTGGTGGCCGAGATTAAGGTCAAGAACCCGCGCGCGGCGATGAGCGCCGAGGAGGCTCGAGCAGTCGCGGCGCGGATCGAGGCCCTGCGCGAGCCCGGGTGAATCGCCCGGTCGGCTTTTGCTTGACAAAATCAGAAATGTTTGCTACTCATATTCCTATTGTCGGAATCCATGCGCTGGTCGGTGGCCGGCCGCGGAGTGTGGTTGTTTGAAACATCGGCTGCCACAACTTAAGGGCGAGGCTGGAAAGCCGGCAGATTTTATTTATTTGAATCGGCCGTAACCCATTGAAAAGCCCCGATTCGGAAAAATAAACGCTAGTAAACGCCAGCTATTTTGCTGGCACATACGAGCGCTTACGTGGATTTTGCTGGCATTTATTTGCGGCGAACTCGCGCGGCGGTTGTTATCGCGAAGGACGCGGGATAGGCGTCAATCGGCCGACACGCTCGATGGCCTCGAACACCTCGAAGGCCGCGGCGTGCTCGGCGGCGTCATGGACGCGGAAAACCGAAGCGCCGCGCGCGAGCGCGGCGAGATTGGCGGCCAGCGTTCCGGCCACCTCTTCGTCGACGCCCGCGTCGCCGGTCGGCTCGCTCATCAGGCGCTTGCGCGATACGCCGATCAGGATCGGCAGACCAAAGGCCTCGCGCAGGGCGCCGGTCAAGGCGAGCGCCCTGAGGTTCTGCGCCCTCGTCTTGCCGAAGCCGATTCCGGGATCGAGCAGGATGCGCGAGCGCTTGATCCCGGCGCCATCGGCGAGATGAAGCGAGCGATCGAAGAAGCGCCAGAGATCGGATCGAATGTCGAGATCGGGATCGATGCTCTCGCGATTGTGCATGATGACCAATGCGGCGCCGGTCTCGGCCGCCACATCGGCCATCGCCGGATCCTTTTGCAGTCCCCAGACATCGTTGATGACCGAGACCCCAAGGGCGACCGCACGGCGCGCGATTTCAGCCTTATAGGTGTCGATCGAAAAGGGCGCCGCGACCTCAGCCAGGAGAGGCGCGAGCACGGGCTCGAGGCGCCGCCACTCCTCCGCGAGAGGAACCGGCGTGGCGCTTGGCCGGGTCGATTCCGCCCCGACGTCGATGATGTCGGCGCCGTCGGCGACGAGCTTCCTCGCCTGCGCAAGCGCGGGAGCGAGCGATTGAAAGCGCCCGCCGTCGGAAAACGAGTCCGGCGTCACGTTGAGAACGCCCATGATGACCGGCTTCACGCCGATCAGTCCGAGAAAGGCGTCGCGGCGGTTGTCGATCGCTGACTTAGAAGACACGCGGAACCGTCATCGCGAGGAGCGAAGCGACGCGGCGATCCAGGAGCCGCTGAGCGCCCGACGTTCCCCTGGATTGCTTCGCTCCGCTCGCAATGACGACCGCGGTTCGATCCAATGGCGGCATACTCTAAGGATCACTTGTCATCGTACTTGATATAGGCGAACCGCTGGTCGCCGGTCGGGGTTCCTTCGAGCGCTCCCTCCTTGCCGGGACGCCAGGAGACGAACTCCTCAATTCTGCGAGCGAGCTCGAAGTCCTTGTCGGTGATCCCCTTGGCGGTGTGGGTTTGCAGCTTGACCTCGACCCACGCATAGGAAGCGGCGATATCCGGATGATGCCAGGCGGCCTCGGCGAGATGGCCGACCGCGTTGATCACCATCAGCGTCCCCTTCCAGCTCGCGGTGCGATAGCGACGCCTGATCCAGCCGTTTTCGTAGCGCCAGTGAGGAAGCTCGCGCTTGAGCCTGGCCTCGATCTCGTCCGGTTCGTAAGCTCGTTCTTTCGATTCCTCGGCCATGAGTGTCCTCCGATTCGACAAGCGGCGGCGTTCGGCGCGGCTCCGGATTCCCTTAACGCCGCGCGCCCTCCGCGAGAAGACGTGGCTGCCGCGGTTGGTTCCGAGGCGCACCCCCTCCGCAACGCCATAGCCCGCCGAGAGACGGGCGAATCGGACAGCGCCGCCGCGCTGGGGTCACTTCACCAGCGGGCAACCGCCCTGGCCGAGCGGCCTGAAGGCGGCCTCAGGCGGGATCGTTTCGATAAGGTCGTAGACGTCATAGCGGCTCTTCGACTGCCGCGGCGCCTTGACCCTGAACACATACATCGGGTGGGTGGCGCGCCCGTCGGCACGCACCACGACCCGCCCGAACAGCGGATCGTCGATCGGCGACTTCTTCATCTCCGCCACCACCCGGTCGCCCTCAATGGTCCCCGCCGCCTTGACCGCGCGCAAATAGGCGAGCGTCGCCGAATAGGCCGCCGCCTGGTCTTCGGTCGGCATCCTGCCGCCCACGCGAGCGGCGAAACGCGCGCCGAAGGCGCGAGTCGAATCGTTGAGATCCCAATAGAACGCCTCGGAGAGGATCAGGCCCTGCGCGGCGGCGAGTCCGAGCGCGTCGATATCGGTGATCTGCAGGAACAGCGCCGCGAGCCGCCTGTCGGGCCCGACGACGTGGAACTCCGTCGCTTGGCGAATGGCGTTGATCGCATCGGCGCCGGTGTCGGCGAGAGCGATCACTTTCGCGCCCGACGCCTGCGCCTGCAGGAGATACGACCCGAAATCGGTCGCGCCGAGCGGATGCGCCACCGAGCCGATCGCCGATCCGCCCGCCTTCTGGACCGCCTCGGTCGCGTCACGCTGCAAAGCCTTGCCGAGCGCATATTCGAAGCTGATGAAGAACCAGGTCGAACCGCCCATTTGCGTGATCGTGCGGCCGAGGGCGGAACCCAGCGCCCAGGTGTCGAGAGCCCACTGGACGGTGGTCGGCTGACAGAATTTCCCGGTGAGGTCCGAGGTCGCCGTGGCGGAGGCGAGCATCGCGCGGTTCTTCTCGCGCATGAGAGTGTTGACGGCGAGGCCGACGCCGGAATTCGCGAGGTCGACGATCGCGTCGACGCCCTCCTCGTCCACCCACCGCCGCGCGATCGCGACCCCGATGTCGGGCTTGTTCTGATGATCGGCGAAAACGATCTCGACCTTGAGGCCGCCCGACTCCTTGGCGAAATCCTCGGCCGCGAGCTGAGCCCCGACCAGCGACCCCTTGCCGACCTGGTCCGCGAACGGGCCGGAGAAGTCGCTGAGCACCCCGATCTTGATCGTGTCCCCTGGGATCTGCGCAGACGCGTCCATGCCCAGGCCGGCCAGCGCTGCGGCCGCCAACGAGGCGCGCAACAGCGAGGGCGTGAGTGCAGGCATGGGCGACCCTCCTCGGTTGTGTCCGGTCGCAACCAGGGGATGGCGCCGGACTCGACTCGATACTGCTATGGTCCGGCAGACCGGACAAGCCGGGCGCCGCGTCTCGGCGATCGCTCGGCATGATCGAGCAGGCCCTGCCGCAAGGGTCACGGACGCGGGCTACGGGTCCGACACGGCGTTTCGCGACGGCGCTCAACCTGTCCGAGCAGGCCTTTAAGCAGCTGCCCCGGTTACGAAATGGCGCCGCAACCCTCGGAATCGCCGATTCGGACTCGAGAATGGCCAACCGCGCGCCCTGCCCGGGAGCCGTCCGCTTGAGCGGCGCTCTTCCCCCGCCCCCAGAATCGCCCCATATTGGGTCGATGCCAGCCTCCAAAAACCCGGCTCGCGCCGCGCGCGGCAAGGCGTCGCGCCCCGACGTCAACCCGCTCGATGCGCATCTGGCTGAACTGCTCAACCCCGCTCTTGCGGAGGGGCGGAGCGGCTTCGGGGAAGCGCCGCAGCGCGGCTTCGAGGCGCCGGCGCCCGAGAGCCACCCGCGCGGCTTGACCGGCGCCGCCGCCTCGGCCGATTCGCTCAAGGAATTGCTCGACGGCGGCGACCCCAACATCCGCAACCGCCCGCCGTGGGTTCCGCACCGTCCGCCGCGGCCCGACAAGTCGGAGGGCGGGCGGCGCTTCCGGGTCGTTTCCGAATACGAGCCGAAGGGCGACCAGCCGCAGGCGATCGACGAACTGGTCAAGGGCGTGCGCGCCGACGAGCGCGACCAGGTGCTGCTGGGCGTCACCGGCTCCGGCAAGACCTTCACCATGGCGAAAGTGATCGAGGCGACGCAACGCCCGGCGCTGATCCTCGCGCCCAACAAGACGCTGGCCGCGCAGCTCTACGGCGAGTTCAAGAGCTTCTTCCCCGACAACGCGGTCGAATATTTCGTCTCCTACTACGACTATTACCAGCCCGAGGCCTATGTCCCGCGCACCGACACCTATATCGAGAAGGAATCCGACATCAACGAGCAGATCGACCGCATGCGCCACTCCGCCACGCGTGCACTGCTCGAGCGCGACGACGTCGTCATCGTCGCCTCGGTCTCGTGCATCTACGGCATCGGCTCGGTCGAGACCTACACCGCGATGACCTTCTCGCTCAAGCTCGGCGACAAGGTCGATCAGCGCCAGCTGGTCAAGGACCTGGTCGCGCTGCAATACAAGCGCACCCAAGCGGGCGACTTCTCGCGCGGCCTCTTCCGCGTGCGCGGCGACACGATCGAAATTTTCCCCGCGCACTACGAGGACCGCGCCTGGCGCATCGGCTTCTTTGGCGACGAGATCGAGGCGATCGCCGAATTCGATCCGCTTACGGGCGTGAAGACGCAGGACCTCGAATTCGTCAAGATCTACGCCAATTCGCACTATGTGACCCCGCGCCCGACGCTGTTGCAATCGATCGAGGCGATGAAGCTCGAGCTAAGAGAGCGCCTCGACCAGCTCAACCGGCAGGGGCGCCTGCTCGAAGCGCAACGGCTCGAGCAGCGCACCCTGTTCGACCTCGAAATGCTGGAGGCGACCGGCTCCTGCGCCGGCATCGAGAACTATTCGCGCTACCTCACCGGCCGCAGGCCAGGCGAACCGCCGCCGACCCTGTTCGAATATCTGCCCGACAACGCGCTCGTGTTTACCGACGAAAGCCACGTCACCATCCCGCAGATCGGCGGCATGTATCGCGGCGACTACCGGCGCAAGGCGACCTTGGCCGAATACGGCTTCCGCCTGCCCTCCTGCATGGACAATCGGCCGCTCAGGTTCGAGGAATGGGACGCGATGCGCCCGCAGACGGTGCATGTCTCAGCGACCCCGGGACACTGGGAAATGGAGCAGACCGGTGGGGTCTTCGTCGAGCAGGTGATCCGCCCGACCGGCCTCATCGACCCGCCGGTGGAAATCCGCCCGGCGCGGGCCCAAGTCGACGACCTGCTCGGCGAGGTCAAGGAGGTGGCGCGGCGCGGCTACCGCACGCTCATCACC
>DATNBG010000255.1:0-6786 GCA_035572075.1 Roseiarcus sp.
GGGTTCAAGGAGTTCGGCGGCGCGGAGTCGCTCAGCTACGCGGCCGAGCATATCGCGGGCCAAGCGGACGACGTCGCGCTGATGGTCGGCGTCGACACGCAACTGTTCCATGGGATCGTCAATTGCGGCGCATGCGGCGTCATCACCGGCTTCGGCAACGTGCTGCCGCGCGAGGTGCTCCGCCTGGTCGAGCTTTGCGAGCGCGCGGCGAAAGGCGACGCTGAGGCGCGCCGCCTTGCGCTCGAACTCGAGAGCGCGCTCGGGCCCCTGTCGGAGTTCGACGAGGGCGTCGATCTCGTGCTCTATTTCAAGCGCCTGATGACGCTCGTCGGCCACGACGAATACGCTTTGCACCTGAACGCCTTCGACGGCTTAAGCCCCTCGCAGGAAGGTATGGCGAAGCGGAGGCTCGCGACCTTCCGCGCCTGGTGGGCCTCCTGGCCGGGCGCGAAGGACTGAACGCGTGCGGGTCATCGACTCCCATACCGAGGGCGAGCCCACCCGTGTGATCGTCGAGGGCGGGCCCGAGCTTGGGGCTGGGCCGCTCGCCGAGCGGCTTCGCCGCTTCTCGGCCGAGTTCGACCATGTCCGCCGCTTCGCGGTCAACGAGCCGCGCGGCCATGACGCGATAGTCGGGGCGCTCCTCTGCGAGCCGCACGACAAATCATGCGCGGCGGGCGTCATCTTCTTCAACAATGTCGGCTATCTGGGCATGTGCGGGCACGGGACGATCGGCCTCGCGGTGACGCTTGCGCATATGGGGCGCCTCAAAAGGGGGCGCCATCGCTTCGAGACGCCGGTCGGGACGGTCGGCGTCGAACTGGTCGATGACGAGACGGCCACGGTCGAGAATGTCGAGAGCTATCGCTTCGCCAAGGCGGTCCCGGTCGAGGTCGAAGGGCTCGGCGAAGTCACGGGCGATGTCGCCTGGGGCGGCAACTGGTTCTTCCTCGCTTCGACCGCGCCGCCTTGCGAACTTGAGCTTGCCAATGTCGGCCGTCTGACGGAGGCCGCGACCGCTGTTCAGGCCGCGCTTCTGACCCAGGACGTGCGCGGCAAGAACGGCGCGCGAATCGATCACATCGAGTTCTTCGCTCCTCCGCGATCGAGCGACGCGATGAGCCGCAATTTCGTGCTCTGCCCCGGCGGCGCCTACGACCGCTCGCCCTGCGGAACCGGGACCAGCGCCAAGCTCGCCTGCCTCGCGGCCGACGGCAAACTGCGCCCCGGCGAGGTCTGGGTTCAGGAGAGCGTCATCGGCAGCCGCTTTCGCGCGAGCTTCGCGCCCGGGCCGAATGGCGGCGTTCTGCCGCGCATCAGCGGACGCGCGTTCATCTGCGCGGAGAGCAAGCTCGTCGAGAGCGCCGGGGACCCGTTCCAGTACGGGTTCGGCGGCGGCCCGCCGGCCTAATCCCTTTTTCATCCTGGCGATCCCGCGCTTGACAGCCCCGCCCGGCACGTGTCTGTGCAGCGGCTTTGCGCCGACGCGTAAGCCAACTCGCCCTCTCGGGTTGAAATCGGGGAAATCCGGAGCATGTCAACGGCCTTGGTGTTTCCGGGTCAGGGTTCGCAGACGGTCGGCATGGGAAAGGCGCTGGCCGACGAGTTTCCCGTCGCGCGCGAGGTGTTCGACCGCGTCGACGCCGCGCTTGGTCAGAAGCTTTCCGCGCTCATGTTCGAGGGGCCCGAGGCGGAGCTCACCCTCACCGTCAACGCCCAGCCGGCGCTCTTGTCGACGAGCATCGCGACGCTCAGGGTTCTCAAGATCGAAAAGGGCTTCGATCCGGCGTCCCAGGCGGCCTTTGCAGCCGGCCATTCGCTGGGCGAATATTCCGCTCTGTGCGCGGCCGATTCCCTCACTCTCGAGGACGCCGCGCGTCTCCTGCGCCTGCGAGGCGAAGCGATGCAGAGGGCGGTTCCGCTGGGCGAAGGGGCGATGGCGGCCTTGGTCGGCCTCGAGTTCGGCCAGGTGGTGAGGATCGCGACGCAGGCGGCGAGCGACCTCTATCTCACCGGCGCGGTCTGCCAGGCGGCCAACGACAATGGCGCGGGCCAGGTCGTCGTCTCGGGCACGGCGGCCGCGGTCGAGCGGGCGATGGAGCTCGCCATGCTGGCCGGCGTCAAACGCACGCTGCGCCTGCCGGTCTCGGCGCCGTTCCATTGCGCGCTCATGCAGCCGGCGGCGGACGCGATGGAGGCGGCGCTCAGGGGCGTTGACATTCGTCCTCCCAAGCCTCCCCTGGTCTCCAATGTCGAAGCCGAGGCGGTCGCCGACCCGGAAGCGATCCGCTCGGGCCTCGTCAGGCAGGTGACCGGAACCGTTCGCTGGCGGGAGAGCGTGCTCTATATGAGCGCTCGCGGCGTGACGCGATTTATCGAAGTGGGGACGGGCAAAGTGTTGACAGGTCTCATCAAGCGAATCGTGCAGGGCGTGACGGCGATCAGCGTCGGCTCGCCCGCCGACATCGCCGCCTTCAGCGCCTCGGAGCAGCTCTAGGGGATCCGACGGGAGGGACGATGCTCGTGTTCGATCTGACCGGAAGGGTTGCGCTCGTCACCGGCGCGTCGGGCGGACTTGGGCAGGCAATCGCGCGCGCGCTGCACGCTCAGGGAGCGCAGGTCGCGCTGACCGGCACCCGGAAAGAGGCGCTCGAAGCGCTCGCCGCCGAGCTCAACGAGCGGGCGCATGTGGCGCCGTGCGATCTTGCGGATTCCGAGGCGACCGAGGCGCTGGTTGCGGGCGTCGAGCGCGCGCTCGGATCCGTCGACATTCTCGTCAATAACGCTGGAGTCACCCGCGACGCCCTGTTCATCCGCATGAAGAATGAGGATTGGGACACGGTGCTCGCGATCAACCTCACCGCGCCCTTCCGCCTGTCGCGCGCCGCGCTGAGGGGCATGCTCAAGCGCCGCTTTGGGCGCATCATCAACATGACCTCGGTGGTCGGCGTCCAGGGCAATGCCGGCCAGGGCAATTACGCCGCCGCCAAGGCCGGCATGATCGGCATGTCGAAAGCGCTCGCCGCCGAGGTCGCGACGCGGGGCATCACCGTCAATTGCATCGCCCCCGGCTTCATCGACAGCCCGATGACCAAGGCGCTCGACGAGAAACAGCGCGCTCAGATCCTCGCGTCGATCCCGATCGGACGCCTGGGCTCGGACAAGGAAATTGGCGCGGCGGCGGTCTATCTGGCGAGTTCCGAAGCGGCCTACGTGACCGGACAGACCCTGCATGTGAACGGCGGAATGGCAATGATTTGAGCGTCTTGAATTCACCGGAAACCGGCGGCGCGAGGGGGGTTGCGCCCTCTCGCGTTGGCGGGAAAGATATGCTATCGACCCCCGTTGTCGCGGGGCGCGCGGGAGGGGCGCATCAATGAAGCGTCGGCGTCGGCGAACCTCGAACGAACCTGTCGGCGCCTTGACGGCGCGGCGCGGACGGCCGCATGGCGAGCGTCATCGCGAGAAGGTCGATCGGGAATTGATCAGGAAGTCGGGCGGAGCCTGATGCATAAGGGAAAAGATAAATGAGCGATGTCGCAGAGCGGGTAAAGAAGATCGTCGTCGAGCATCTCGGCGTGGAGCCCGACAAGGTCGTCGACAGCGCCAATTTCATCGACGACCTGGGCGCCGACTCGCTCGATACCGTTGAGCTGGTGATGGCTTTCGAAGAGGAGTTCGGAGTCGAAATTCCCGACGACCAGGCCGAAACGATCGTCACCGTCGGCGACGCGATCAAATATCTTGAAAAGGCGTCGGCCAAAAAGTAACGGCGGGAAGCGCGCTCGAGCCGGTTTGAACCGGCTTCCGTCAACACGTTTTTGCCTGGAGGCGCCCGGGCCGGCGTCCAGTCCGGCCCGGGCCGCGTTTGTCGCGGCGTCTGAAGCCTGCGCGGGGAAATGGAGCGTATGAGGCGGGTCGTCGTTACGGGTCTTGGCGTGGTGAGTCCGCTCGCTTGCGGGGTCGAGCCGACGTGGCGGCGCCTGCTCGCCGGCGAATCGGCGGCCGCGCGAGTCGAGAACTTCGATGTGTCCGACCTCCCCTGCCAGATCGCCGCGCAGGCGCCGCGCGGGCCAGCTCCCGACGCTTTCAATCCCGACGACTGGATGGACCCCAAGGAACAGCGCCGGGTCGACGACTTCATCATCTATGGCATGAGCGCCGCAACCCAGGCGCTCCGCGACGCGAACTGGGCACCCAGGACCTACGAGGAGGAGACCGAGACGGGCGTGCTGTTCGGCTCGGGGATCGGCGGCCTCGGAGGCATCTACGACGCCTCGGTCACCCTGCATGAGAAGGGGCCGCGCCGCATCTCGCCGTTCTTCATTCCCGGCCGGCTCATCAATCTACTCAGCGGGCAGGTTTCGATCGCCCACAATCTGAAGGGCCCCAACCACGCGGTGGTCACCGCCTGCTCGACCGGGGCCCACGCGATCGGCGACGCCGGACGGCTGATCGCCCTCGGCGACGCCAACGTGATGGTCGCCGGCGGCGCCGAATCGGCGGTCAACCGCCTGTCGCTCGCGGGTTTTTGCGCCTGCCGCGCGCTCTCGACCGGCTTCAACGACCGGCCGAAGCAGGCCTCGCGCCCTTACGATCGCGATCGCGACGGCTTTGTCATGGGCGAAGGGGCAGGTGGCGTGGTGCTCGAGGAGCTCGAGCACGCGAAGGCGCGCGGCGCGCGCATCTACGCCGAGCTGATCGGCTATGGCCTGTCCGGCGACGCCTACCACATCACCGCGCCCGCGCCCGACGGCGACGGCGCGTTTCGCTCGATGAGCATGGCGCTCAAGCGGGCCGGAATGTCGCCCTCGGAAATCGACTACGTCAACGCGCACGGCACCTCGACTCCGGTCGGCGACGAGATCGAATTGCGCGCGGTCGAGCGCCTGCTCGGCAATTCGGCCGCCAGGACCACCATGTCCTCGACCAAGTCCTCGATCGGCCACCTTCTCGGCGCGGCGGGAGCGGTCGAGGCGATCTTCTCGATCCTGGCCATTCGCGACAAGGTCGCGCCGCCGACGCTCAATCTCGACAACCCGTCGGTGGAGACCGCGATCGACCTCGCCCCTCACAGCGCGCGCAAGCGGCCGATCGAGGCGGCGCTGTCCAATTCGTTCGGCTTCGGCGGCACCAACGCCTCGCTCATCTTTCGCGCGCTGAACTGACAGCGTCGGCCCGAAGGCGATTCGAGGTTTCCCCGCCGCGCCGGGTCGGCTAGAGTTTGGCTCAGCCCCGCGCCCGGGTTCACCCCCGGGCGGGGTTTGGACGGCAGGACCGGCGGGCGAGGGCGAAGGAAGCGGCAGGCGAGATGAGCGCGGACCACGATCCCGGCGACGGCGAAGCCCCTCGGCCGCGGGTTAGCCTGTTCGGCCGCGCGCCCAAGCCCGCGCTCGGCGATCCGTCCCCCCCGCCGACCCGGCCACCGCGCAGGCCCCGCCGGATGGGCCTCTCGAGCGTGAGCGGATTGCTCACTTTCGTCCTCCTGGGCGCGCTGGCGACGGTCGGCGCGCTCGCCTGGCTGATGAAGGAAGCGCGAAGCCCCGGGCCGCTCGCCGCCGACAAGGTGGTGATGATCGTAAGGGAGGAAGATCGCGGCAGCATCGCCGATCAGCTCGAGCGGGCGGGCGTGATCGACAGCGCGCTGTGGTTCAACGTCCTCACCCTGCTTGACGGGAATCGCGGCGCGCTCAAACGGGGCGAGTATGCGTTCAAGGCCCGCGTCAGCATGAATGAGATCGAGAGCGAACTGCTCGCCCACCGGGTGGTTCGCTACAAGATCACCGTTCCCGAGGGCTTGACCAGCGAGCAGGTCGCCGACCGGCTCCGCCAGGACCCGGTCCTGATTGGCGAGATCAGGGAGCCGCCGCGCGAGGGCTCGCTCATGCCCGACACCTACTATTTCGAGCGAGGCGACACCCGGCAGTCCATCCTGTCGCGCATGGCGAAAATGCAGGCGAAGACGGTCGAGGAGATATGGAAGGGGCGGGCGCCGAACTTGCCGATCAAATCGCCAGGGGAAATGGTGACCCTCGCCTCGATCGTGGAGAAGGAGACCGGCAAGCCGGAAGAGCGGCCGCGCGTCGCCAGCGTGTTCGTCAATCGCCTCGAAAAGCACATGCGTCTCGAGTCCGACCCGACGATCGTCTACGGCCTGGCCCGCGGCAAGGGCACGCTCGGCCGCAGCATCACCAAGGCCGACCTCACTCAGCCGACGCCCTATAACACCTATATCATCGACGGCCTGCCGCCCGGGCCGATCTGCAACCCGGGCAAGGCGGCGCTGGAGGCGGTCGCCAATCCGGCGCACGGCAAGGACCTCTATTTCGTCGCCGATGGAACCGGAGGGCATACGTTCGCCGAAACGCTGGATCAGCATCAGAAGAACGTCGCCCGCTGGCGTCAGATCGAGAAGGACGTCAAGGATAGGCTCGCCCCGGACGTAGCGGCGCCGCCCTCGATCCGCGGCTCGCTCGAACCGGTCGATCCGGCTGAGTTCGGCGCGCTTGTCGCGCCCTCGAAGGGACAGGCGCCGGCCGCGCTCATCGCCCGCCTCAACAAAATCGGGGCCAGCCGGAAAGCGGAGGCCGCGGCGCTGGCCTCGCTCGCCGCTCCGGGCGCCAAGACCATCGAGGACATCGGCGTCGTCGTGACCGGCGTCAACGACGCGCCGGCCGCGGGCCTGGCCTTCTCCGACACGGACCAGCCGGACGCGGGCGGCGGACCGGTCGCCTCCGTTCCCTTGTCGCCGGCGATGCTCGCGGACGAGAAGGCGCGCGAGGCCAG
>DATNBG010000256.1:0-2869 GCA_035572075.1 Roseiarcus sp.
CGCGATCGCTATCACACCTATTGCGACCCGCGCCTCAATGCGGAGCAATCGATCGAAATGGCCTTCATGGTCGCCGATCTTCTGAAAGCCCAGCGGCTCGCCCAGCCCGAGCGGCCGGTCCGGGCGGCCGAGTGACCGGGCGCGCCCTGCATGCGCCGTCGCGCGCCGGCCTAAGCGCCGCACCCATGGCTTAGGGGGCTCTCGTGCTCCTCGCCGATTACGCCGTCGGGCGGGATAACAACTTCACCCTGCTTCGCTTTTCCGCGGCGATGACCGTGCTGTTCGCCCATAGCGTCGCGGTGTTGGGGCTTCCGCCGGAGCGCGAGTTCTTCTTCGACCGGCTCGGCTTCTCGCTCGGCGAAATGGGCCTCGACATGCTGTTCGTGACCAGCGGCTTTCTCGTCACCGCGAGCCTGGTCGGCCGGCAGAACCTGATCGCCTACCTCTGGGCGCGGATCCTGCGCGTCTATCCCGGCATGTGGGTCATGCTCGTGCTCACCGTCTTCGTTCTCGCGCCGACGCTGACGAGCCTGCCGCGCGACGCGTACTACACGTCGCCGATGACCTGGGAATATTTCCGCAAATGCGCGACCCTCATCGGCGGCGTGCGCTATTCGCTGCCGGGCGTGTTCGAGACCGTGCCGCTCAAAAGCGAGTTCAACGGCTCGCTCTGGACGATGCCGGTCGAAGTGCGGATGTATCTCTATCTCGCCGCGATCTGGGTCGCGCTGGCGATTCTGCCCGCCTTCCGGCTCAAGGTCATGCGGTTCGTCCTGCCGCTGTCGGCGGCGGCGCTGCTTGTCTTCGTGCTGAGCCCGAGGCTCACCGGCGGCGCGGTCAACGGGGCCAACATCCGCGTCTTCATGTTCCTCTATGGCTCGAGCCTCTATCTGTGGCGCGACAAGGTTCCGCTAGGCCCCTGGCTGCTCGCCGGGATTCTAGCGGCGCTTGCGCTCGCCTCGTTCGACAAGACGGTGTTCTTCATCGTCTATGTCTTTTCGCTCGCGCCGCTCGTCCTTCATCTGGTCTATGTGCCGCGCGGGCGCATCCGCGCGTTCAACGACTGGGGCGACTATTCCTACGGGGTCTATATCTACGCTTTCCCGGTCCAGCAGACGCTGGCCTTTCTCTTCCCGGGCCTGTCGCTGGGCGCGATGATGGCCTCGTCCGCGGCCGTTTCGGTCGCGATCGCGATCCTGTCGTGGAAGCTGATCGAGGAGCGCGCGCTGGCGATGAAGGGCGACTTCGCCGAGGCGACCTCGCGCGCTTTGGGTCTCGGGTGGGCGAAGATCGCCGGGGCCGTGCGCTGAGGGCGGCGGTTCTCGCGCCGAGGAAGCGATTTCAAGCCGTTAGCGCCAAACCTGTCACCGCCGCGTTTCGCGACTCTGCGCCAACGAACATACGAGAACTTTATATTATTCTGAGGCCTACGCCTCCTCCGGCGCAATAAGCGTCAGTTCTGGAAAATAGGTGCGATAGCGCCGCGCGTCCCGCGTAAGCAACGGCGAGGCCGCGATGCTCGCATGCGCCCCAATAAAGAAATCAGGCAACACGGCGCTCCGTGCTCCGCCGCCGCGCCGGTACGATCTAAACGCCTGCGCCGCGCGGAAGGCGGCCGAACTGGGCATTTCCGCCAGCGTGAGATCGAGATCTCCGATCTCCGCCTCGCAGTCAGACTGTGACTCGAATCCGATCGCGAACTCTGCATAGACAATCGCGTTGATCAGCAACGGGCCTCGGGCATGGGCCGACGCCAGCGCCTGACGAGACCAGTCCGCCCAGACGGGATTGCCGCTCGTGACATCGATGAGGATGTTCGTGTCGACGAAGGTCAATCTTCGCCTCGGGTCATCCGCATCACCTCCTCGGTTGAAAAGCCGCGGAAGGGTCGCCGGCGGCTGATTTCCTTAAGTCGGGCCATATACGCTTCGTCGCTCTTCACGGCGGCCTCGGCCTCGATGATCACGCCGCCTTCCGGGCGCGCGCGGACGTTGACTCGGTCGCCCGGTCGAATGTTTGCCGCTTCGCGAACGGCTTTTGGCAAAGTGACTTGCCCTTTCACCGTCACCGTGGTCGTCAATTTGCTCTCCGTAATACTCTCCGAAGAAAAGTAATACCCGATCCCCTCCCCGTCAAGGCCTCTGGTTGCGATCCGCACACAGCACGAAAACGCCCCGCATTGCTCCGGCCTCGCCTCTCGCGCTAAATCCGCCCCATGGCCTCCCCTAGCAACCGCCTCACCATCGCGCTTGCGCAAATCCCCGCGATCGTCGGCGACATCGCGGGCAACCGCGACCGGCTGCGCAAGGCGCGCGCCGAAGCCGCGGGCTTCGGCGCCGATCTCCTGCTCGCGCCCGAACTCTACCTCTCCGGCTATCCGCCGGAGGACTTGGTGCTGAAGCCCGCCTTTCAGGAGGCCTGCCGCGCGGCTTGCGAGGAACTGGCGCGGGAGACGGCCGACGGCGGGCCGGCGGTTCTGGCCGGCCTGCCCTGGGCCGAGGAGGGCAGGCTCTATAACGCTATGGCGCTGCTCGATCGCGGGCGGATCGAGGCGGTGCGGTTCAAGGTCGATCTGCCCAATTATGGCGTGTTCGACGAGAAGCGCGTGTTCGCGCCCGGGCCGTCGCCGGGACCAATCGTGTTCCGCGGCGTGCGGGTCGGCGCGCCGATCTGCGAGGACATCTGGGGTCCCGATCCGGTCGAGTGCATCCTCGAGACCGGTGGCGAAATCCTGCTCGTCTCCAACGCCTCGCCTTACGAGCGCGGCAAGCTCGAAATCCGCCAGAACATCGCCGTTTCGCGCGTCGTCGAGAGCCGGCTGCCGCTGATCTATCTCAACATGGTCGGCGGCCAGGACGAACTGGTGTTC
>DATNBG010000257.1:0-2432 GCA_035572075.1 Roseiarcus sp.
GGCGCCCGCCGTGGTCGCCCAAGAGCTCGATAGCGCGCTTGATCCACGCGTCCACGGGATGGTCGGCCGATTCGAAGGCCAGCACCAGCAGGCTCTCCTCATAGGCGTTGACGCCATAGCCGCCCGCTTCGGCATTGTCGATGACCCGCAGGTTGGAGGGATAGAGCCCCGCTTGCGAGACGGCGCGGACGGCACGGGCGGCGGCGAACAAATCGGGAAAGCCGAACACCGCGCCGGCGCGGAAGCGCGGCTGCCCTTGCAGGCGCATCCAGGCCTCGGTGATGATGCCGAGCGCGCCCTCGGAGCCGATCATCATCCGGTCGGGGCTAGGGCCGGCGCCGGAGCCCGGCAGGCGGCGCGATTCCATGATTCCGGCTGGCGTCACCGTGCGCAGGCTTTCGACGAAATCGTCGATATGGGTGTAGAGCGTCGCGAAGTGCCCGCCCGAGCGGGTGGCGATCCAGCCGCCAAGGGTCGAGAACTCGAAGCTTTGCGGATAGTGGCGAAGAGCGAAGCCATGGGGCTTCAACGCCGCCTCGATCGCCGGGCCGCGCATGCCGCCCTGGATGCGCGCCGCGCGGCTGGCGGCGTCCACCTCCATGACGCGGTCGAAATGGCGCAGGTCGAGGCTGACCGCGCCGGCAAAGCCATCGCCGACCACGGGCTCGACGCCGCCGACCACCGACGAGCCAGCGCCGAACGGGATGACGGCGATCTTCGCGGCGCCCGCCCAGTCGAGCACGGCGGAGATGTCGGCTTCGCTCTTGGGGAGGGCGACAAGGTCGGGCGCGTTGGCGAAGTCGCTGGCGAAGGCGCGCACGGTCTCGGGGTACGACTTGCCATAGGTGTGGAGAAGACGCTCGTAGGGCTCGTCCGTCAGCACGTTCGCGAGCGAGGCGGGGGCCTGGACGCGGGGCGCGCGGAGCCTGATTTCCGAGGCTTGCGGGGCTAAGGCCGAGGGGCGCGGCTCGGCGCCGAGCTTTTCGGCGGCGAAGCGGAAGAGGCGCTCGCGCTCGGCTTCGCTGAGGCCCTCGCCCTCATAGCCCCAGCCGTAGAATTTGAGCCTGCGCTCCATGACGTTTTCCTAACGGCGAACGCGCGCCTCGGCGAAGCGCGGACGCGGGATCATGGGACAGGCCGGGGATTGTGTCATCTTTCGCGATTTCAGGGACTCCGCGGCGGACGGCGCGTTCGGCTCGCGAAGCGTGCAGACGCTGGTCGGCTTCGAGCGTGACCACGGTGAGCCGCCATCGACCGAGCTTTCCGCCGCCGCGCTCATGAACCGGCGCCAGCGTCATAGCCGAGATCGTCCAGCATGCGCTGAAGGTCGGCGACCGCAAACCCCGCCCCGCGCGAGCTCATCAACCCCCGCGCACAAACCCCTGCGCACAAGGTTACGCGCGCCAATGATTTCACAGACTTACCTGCCCCTTTGCGCAACTTTGCAAATTTGCAGCTCCCAAGCTGGACGTGATTTGCAGGGGCGGCGTCGCTGCTGCGCCCGCCGGGCCGGTTCGCTTCGCGCCTCGACTAGGCCGAAAGACGGGCGAAACGAAACCGCCATTTCGCCAAGCGAAACGAAGCGTTTCGCAGGGCATGACGTAAGCCATTGGAATCCTTATGGGCGGCGAATCGGGCATTTCGCGGAATTGTTTATTTTCAAAGGCTTGACTCCGTTTTCGTTTCGCCGGATTCACGGGGTGTTTGTTTTCAATGACTTGGCTCCCCTTTTCGTTTCGCCGTTTCGACGCGCGTCTTGATTTCTCAATAACAGAAATTATGTTAGGGGAATCAGGATTTGTCAACAGTTTGTTTTGCCGCGGCGGCAATCGCGCCGGGGAAGATCGCGCGTCGCCAAGGGTCTGCCGCAGTCTCTCCCGTTGGTTTCGCGCCCTCGCGGCAAAAGCCCGGTCCCGTTTTTTCGCGAGCCGCGCCCAGCCAGGCAGGATTCGCTGGCGAGCCAATGCAACCTGCTTATGCGCCCGCCGCCGCGTCCGCCGCCTCGCGCATCGCCGCCCAGACCGCGGCGACGTCGGCTTCCTCAGTTAAGAGCGCGCCGATCGAGACACGCGCCATCCAGCGCCCGTCGAGAACCGCTGGCGTGAGATAGGCGGCGCCCGAGCGGTTCACCGCCTCGACCCAGGACGTCGTGTGGGCGTCGAGCGCCTCGCCCTTGAGCCCGTCCGGCTCATGGCGGACGCAGACCGTCTGCAAATGCACCGGCGCCAGCACGCGCCAGCCCGGAGTCGCGGCGACCGTCTCCGCAAACTGGCGCGCGTTGGCCATGTCGCGCCTCAAGCGCTTCTGCAATCCGCCGATCCCTTGTTCGCGGATGACGAACCAGAGTTTCAGCGCCCGGAAGCGGCGCCCGAGCGGGATGCCCCAGTCGCGCAGGTTCTTGACCTCGCCGTCCACCGGGGATCGGAGGAAGC
>DATNBG010000258.1:0-2713 GCA_035572075.1 Roseiarcus sp.
TTGTGCAGCGCGCCGACGTCGGAGGTGGTGCCGCCGATGTCGACGACGATCGCCTCGGCGACCCCGGAAAGGAAAGCCGCGCCGCGAATCGAATTGGTGGGCCCGCTCGCGAAGGTGAGCACCGGGAACCGCTCGGCATAGGCGGCGTCCATCAGCGTCCCGTCGTTCTGGGTGAGATAGAACCGCGCGCTGACCCCGCACGCGTCGAGCGCGGCGCGGAACGCGCCGACGACCAGCTTGGCGAGATCGCGCAGGCATGCGTTCATGATCGCCGCGTTCTCCCGCTCGAGCAGGCCGATGCGGCCGATGTCGCTCGAGCGCGTGATGTGCACGCCGGGCAGGGCCCGAGCCAGGATTTCGCCGGCCTTGGCTTCGCAGTCGGTGTTGACCGGACTGAACACCGAGGCGATGGCGACCGAGCGGATTCCCTTGGAGCGGATGTCCGCGGCGATGCCGAGGAGTTCGGCCTCGTCGAGCGGCGAAATCTCGCGGCCATCGAATTCATGGCCGCCGTGAGCGAGATAGGCGTGACCGCCGATCGCTTGTCTGAGGTCGTCCGGCCAGTCGACCATCGGCGGCAGCGATGCGGTCGCCGGCAGGCCGAGACGAACCGCGGCGGTCGGCGCGAGGTCGCGCCGCTGCACCACCGCGTTGGTGAAGTGGGTGGTGCCGATCATGACGACGTCGATCGCCTCCGGCCTCACGCCCGACGCGGCGAGCGCCGACTTGAGCGCGGCGATGACGCCAGACATTACGTCCGGGGTGGTCGCAGCCTTGACGCCGGCGAGAACCTTCACGCCATCCATAACCACCGCATCGGTGTTCGTGCCGCCGACATCGACGCCGATCCTGATCATCCCGCACTCCCTGTTTTCGCCGTTCGCCAATCCGCGCCGCGCCGCGTCGAGGCCCCCGGCGCAAGCAAATGACAGCGGGCGAAATGCTGAGCGTCGAGCTGGACGACGTCGGGAAGCTCTTTCGCACAAGGTCCGAAAGCGTGCGGGCAGCGGGTGTGGAACGCGCAGCCCGCCGGTTGGTTCGCGGGGCTCGGAATTTCGCCCTCAAGCGCCGGTTCATTGGGTTTCAGCGCCGCTTCCTCGTCGGAGACGACGGGAACCGCCGCAATCAGCGACCTCGTGTAGGGATGGGCGGGCGCCGCGAACAGGCTTCGCGCCGGCCCAACCTCGACCAGGCGTCCGAGATAGAGGATGCCGACACGCTCGACGAAATTGCGCATGAGGCTCAGATCGTGGGAAATGAAGAGGTAAGTAAGGCCGAGCGAGCGGCCGAGATCGTTGAGGAGATCGATGATCTTGGCCTGCACCGACACATCGAGCGCCGAGGTCGGCTCGTCGAGGACGATGAGCTTCGGCTCGGCGGCGATGGCGCGCGCGATCGCGACGCGCTGCTTCTGCCCGCCTGACAATTCATACGGGTAGCGGTCGGCGAAGCTGGCGGGCAATTGGACCATGTCGAGGAGGCGCGCGACGCGCCGCTCGACCTCGCCACTCTTTAGTCCCCGCGCATGAAGCGGCACCGCCATCGATTGCCCGATCGAGCGGCGTGGGTTGAGCGAGGACCCGGGGTTCTGGAACACCATCTGCACCGGACGGCTGCGGCCGGATGCGCCCGTTTGCCCGGCGAGATCGCGGCCATCGAACAAAATGGCGCCTTCGCTCGGCTCGGCGAGGCCCAGGATCATGCGCGCGATCGTCGATTTGCCGGACCCGCTTTCGCCGGCGAGTCCGAACGCCTCGCCCCGGCCAAGCGCGAAGCTGACGCCGCTCACCGCTTTCACCTGGCCGGTGATCCGGCCGAACAGGCCGCCGCGGATCGGAAAGGCCTTGGAGAGGCCGACGACCTCGAGCAGCGGGCTCACGCCGCGTCCTCCAGACGCCAGCAGGCGGCGTAGTGATCGGCGTCCACGCGTCTCGCCTCGGGCGGGCGAGAGCAGGCGCTTATCGCGAGCGGACAGCGCGGCGCGAAGCGGCAGCCGGGAGGGGGCGCGGAATAGTCGGGGAGCGAGCCGTCGATGCCGCGAAAGACCGCGCCGCCCGAAAGCTTGGGCACGCAGTCGAGAAGCGCGCGCGTATAGGGGTGGCGGGGCCGCGCGAACAGCTCGGCGGTGGCGCCGTGTTCGACCACCGATCCTGCATACATGACATAGACGGTGTCCGCCGCCTCGCGGACGACGCCGAGATTGTGGGTGATCATCAGGAGCGCGAGCCCACGGTCGTCGACGAGATCGCGCAGGAGCTTCAGGATCTGCGCCTGGGTCGTGACATCGAGCGCCGTGCCCGGCTCGTCGGCGATGAGCAGGCGCGGCTCCGAGAGGAGCGCCATCGCGATCAGGACGCGCTGGCGCATGCCCCCCGACAGCATGATCGGGAAGGATTGGGCGATCCGTTCGGGATCGGGCATGCGCACCTGCGCCAGAACCTCGTGCACGCGGTTAAGGCGCTCGCGCCGGCTCCGGGCGCGGCCGAGCCGCCGGTCGGCGTATTTGAGGATCGTCCCCATCTGGTCGCCGATGGTGAAGACGGGGTTGAGCGAGGTCATCGGATCCTGGAACACCATCGCCATCGCCGTTCCGCGCAAGGCCTCGCGCTCGCGCGGGCTGAGGCTGAGAAGATCGCGGCCGTCGAACAGGATCGCGCCCGAAGCGATGCGGGCCGGGGGCTCTGCGAGAATCCCCATGATCGTCCGCATCGTC
>DATNBG010000259.1:0-2290 GCA_035572075.1 Roseiarcus sp.
TTAGCAAGCGGCCGGGCGGAAGCGGTCATGGGGCGCGCGCGATGGACGCCGATTGCGTCAATGTCGGCTACTGGACGAGGCTCGACGACGGGCGGATCGAGTGCGGCTTATGCCCGCGCTTCTGTAAAGTTCGTCCGGGGCAGCGGGGCCTGTGTTTCGTGCGCCGGGCGCGCCAGGACGGGGCGGGCATGGAGTTGACCGCTTACGGCCGGTCGACCGGATTCTGCGTCGATCCGATCGAGAAGAAGCCGCTCAACCACTTCCTGCCCGGCTCGTCTGTCCTCTCGTTCGGGACGGCGGGCTGCAACCTCGCCTGCTCCTTCTGCCAGAACTGGGACATTTCCAAGAGCCGCGAGGTCGAGCGCTTAAGCTCGCACGCCCTGCCGGACACGATCGCGCGCGCGGCCGAGCGGCTCGGATGCTCGAGCGTGGCCTACACTTACAACGATCCGGTCATCTTCATGGAATACGCCCTCGATGTCGCGGTCGCCTGCCGCGCGCGAGGGGTCAGGAACGTCGCCGTCACGGCGGGCTTCATCTGCGAGGAGCCGCGCAAGCGCCTGTTCGCGGGAATGGACGCGGCGAATGTCGATCTGAAAGGCTTCACCGAGCGTTTTTACGCGAAGCGCTGCGCGGGCTCGCTGGAGCCCGTGAAGGAGACGCTCAAATATCTCGTCCACGAAACGAATGTGTGGACAGAGATCACGACGCTGCTCATTCCGGGCGAGAACGATTCCGAAGAGGAGATCGACGCGGAAACGAAATGGGTGGCGCGCGAGCTTAAGCCCGACGTTCCCCTGCATTTCACCGCCTTCCACCCCGACTATCGCATGCTGGAGACGTCGCCGACCCCGCCTTTGACGCTGCAACGGGCGCGCGCCATCGCCATCCGCAACGGGCTCCATCACGTCTATGTCGGCAACGTCCACGATCCCGCCCGCCAGGCGACCCTCTGCCCGGCCTGCGGCGCCCGCGCCATCGGCCGCGACGGCTATACGATCACGCATTACGCGCTCGACGCTTCCGGCGCCTGCTTGAGCTGCGGAACCAGGATGGCGGGCGTCTTCGCCGCCAAGCCCGGCGCGTGGGGCTCGCGGCGCCTGCCGGTCGACATCGAGCGCTATGCGGCGTGAGGCGGGCGTCGCGCAAACGAGCGGTGCGTCAGGCGAACCCGCCTTAGCGACGCGCGCGAGACGCCCGCGGCGGCGGTTCGCCGTTCCAGATCTCCTCATTGATCCGCGCGGCTCGTCCCTCCAGCGCGACCGCCGCCGCCCGTCCGAGATGGGCGCGCATCCGCGCCGATGCGGCGGCCGGATCTCGCTTGAGGATCGCCTCGGCGACCAGGCGATGCTCTCGAACCGAGGCCGCGAGCACCGGCGGCGTCAGAACGTCGGCGACCTGGGCCATGATGAGCGGAAGTTGTAGCCGCGCCGCCAGGTCGCGCAGCTCGCGATTGTCGGCGAGCGCCATCACCGCGTCGTGGAAGGCGGCATTTTCCCTGAGGTAGTCGCAAGGGTTGCGGGCGCCGTCGGAATAGATCGGCTCGATCGAGGCGAGAAAATGCGCGCGTCTTTCGGGCGCCTCGGCCGCGGCGGCGAGCCGCGCGGCCAGCGCCTCCATTTCGATCCGGATCGAGAACAGTTCGCGCATCTCGCGTTCGCCCAAGCGCCGGACCACGGCGCCGCGATGCGGCCGATGCTCGATCAGCCCGTCGGCGCTGAGCCGCCTCAAGCCCTCGCGCACCGGTCCGCGACTGACCGCGAAGCGGGCGGTCAAGTCGCTCTCCACGAGCCGCGACCCCGGCTCAAGGCGCCCGGCCAGAATGTCCTCGCGCAATCGCTCGACGATGAAGGCGACCGTCGCGCCGTGGGCGGGCGCGGTAGGGGCCGCGCGCGCCTGCCTGCGCCCCGCGAGCGCGCCGGCCTTCCTTCCGTTCCTGTTGACGGCGGCGTTTGACACAGGCGGCGCCTCTGCTATTGTCCTACAATTATTCTACACCCATTCGCCGCTCGCAGGAAGCGGAGGGCGGACGAGAACAGGACGCCATGCTGATCGGCAAGCCGGGGGCGGGGAGAACCGCGATCGCCGCCGCCTCGAGCGACCGGATCATGGTGCGCGGGCGCGATCTGGCCGCCGACCTTATGGGGCACGCGTCCTTCACCGAATATGTCTTTCTGCTGGCGACCGGCCGCGCGCCGACCAGGGAGCAGCGCTTCTTTCTCGACCTCAGCCTGGTTGCGCTCGCCGAGCATGGGCTGACCCCATCGGTCCAGGCGGCGCGCATGACCTA
>DATNBG010000260.1:0-10433 GCA_035572075.1 Roseiarcus sp.
CATAGTCGTTGATGGCGCGGCAGCGGGGCGTGCCCGCCACGCCCTCATCCATGGCGACGTTCTCGACCAGGGGCACGCAAAAGACGGAGGCGAGAGCAAGGAGATTGACTCTCGCGCCGTAGACCTCCTGCAATCCGGCGAAGAGATGCGCGGCATGCGAGTCGCCGACCACGAGAATCGTCGGCTTCGCGGGGTCGGCGATCGTGTCGCAATGACGACCCTCAAAGAAAGCCGCCGCGCGCTTGCGTTCCTCGGCGAGCGAATAGCGCGTTTCGTCGCGCTGATAGAAGCAGCGGGTGAGCGGCTGGTTGTCGGCCCCGTTGGCGGTATAGTCGAAAATGCGGTCGACCAGCGGGGGGAACCGGGACGGAAAGCCCTTGGAATCGTAGGTCGCCTTTCCGACGAGCCCGGTCAGCGCGAGCAGGCCCGCGAGGATCAGCGCGGTCAAGAACGGCCGGCGGCGGAACGGAACCCCGATCGGCTGCTCGACCAGCCGGTAGGTGAGCGCGGCAAGAACCACGGCGATTCCGGCAAGCGCGAACAGGACCGGCGTGGTCGGGATCACGCCGGGCCATATGCGCGCGAAGGCGAACAACGGCCAGTGCCACAGGTAAAGCGGATAGGAGATCGCGCCGAAGAAGCCGGCGACGCGGTTGCCGAGCGCGATCTCGCCGGGAAGCGAACGCGGGCTCATGATGACCAGCGCCGAACCGAGGCAGGGAATCGCGGCCCGCCAGCCGGGAAAAGGCGCCGCCTCGTTGAGGAACAGGAAGGCGCCGAGCATGAGGGCTATTCCGAGCCCCGCCCCGATGTTGGCGACCCTGCGCGACGGATAGGGCAGGGCGTTCAGCCAGAAGACTTCGCGATAAGCGACGAGGGCGCCGAGCGCGAGCTCCCATGCGCGCGTCCAGGGCAGGTAGAACGCGGCGATCGGATCGACGGGCGTGAGAAAGACGCTGAAGGCGAACGAGGCCAGGAACACGCATAGGATGACGATGAGGACGAGACGCCGCTCGAGCTTGAACAGAGCCAGCAGAAGAACGGACCAGACGAGATAGAATTGCTCCTCGATGCTGAGCGACCACAGGTGCAGGAGCGGCTCGGTCTTGGCGTCGGGCCCGAAATAGCCCCCGACGCCTGCGAGCCGCATGAACCAGAAATTCACGGTGAAGTACGAGTTGCCGAGCAGGCTGCCGCCGATGCCGTGAAATTCCGCCGGCGCCGCCATGAACCAGCCGACGATCCAGATGAAACTGACACTGAGCAGCAGCGCGGGCAGGATGCGTTTGGCCCGCCGCGCATAGAACATCGCGAGCGAGAACCGCCTGGCCGCGCATTGGCTGAGAATGATTCGAGAGATCAGGAAGCCCGAGATGACGAAGAAGATGTCGACGCCGGCGAAGCCCCCGGGCAGCCACGCGCGATCGGCGTGGAATATGACGACGCCGAGGACCGCGAGCGCGCGCAATCCGTTGATGTCGTCCCTGAAGTCGAGCCTGGCCGCGGCGCGCGCCGCGATGAGGTCAGGGGTTGCTTTGTCCAACAACAGGTCCTGCCGACGGCCGGCAAGTCCGGCTGGGCCACGAGGCGTAGAGCGATGGAGGCCGGAGGGCAAGCGGCGCCGGCCGGCTTTGACCGGCTGCCGCGTGGGGTCACATAGTGGGACGGATGCAAGCGAAGAGGCTCGACGCGCCTGTCCCCTCACCCCAACCCTCTCCCACGGGGAGAGGGGGCGCCCGGGTCGCGCTGTTCCGCGAGCGCACGGACGCGAACGCAAGCGCCGCGCGTCTGCGCCGGCTCGGCTTTTCCGTCGTCTCAATACCCGTGATCGAGGTCCGGGCGAGGCCCATCCGGCCGCGGCGGTCGCGCTACGACGCCGTCATCGCGACCAGCGGCAAGGCGTTCCATGACGACGGTCCGCCCGACGCGTCGTCGCCGCTCTATGTCGCCGGCGCGCGCACGGGGCGCGCGGCGCAAGCGCGCGGCTGGAGGCTCGCCGCCCCGCCCGCGCCGGACGCCGAGGCGCTGATCGGGACGCTTGTTCGCGCGCTGAAACCCGGGGCCAGCGTGCTCTACCTTGCCGGGCGCGACCGCAAGGAGGCGATCGAGGCGGCGCTCGGGCGAGCCTTCGCGCTCGAAGTCGTCGAAGCCTATGCGGCCGATGCGCGCGAGGCATGGGGTCCGCGGGAAGCGACGGCGCTCGCCTCTTGTGTCGCGGCCCTGCACTATTCGCGCCGGTCGGCCAGCCTCGCGGCGGCACTGGCGAAGGCCGCGGGCGAGGCGGCGCCGTTCCTTGGGCTGACCCACGTCTGCTTGTCGCGCGACGTTGCGGAGCCGTTGGAGGCGATCGGCGCAACTCGCGTGGCGATCGCCGAAACGCCCGATGAAGCGGCGCTTTTTCGAAGGCTGCGCGAGGCGCTCAGCGGATTTGCTTCCCTCGGGTCGTCCCGTATATAGGGCGCGCGAAAACGAGGGCCCCGATGATCGATGAGGAAACCAAGGGCGATTCGGCCGCTTCCGCGGGCGCCCCGGCCAATCGCGACGCGCGGCCCGACGCTCGCGTCATCGAACGCGAGATCGCCGCGCGCGGAACGAGCGAAAACGGGCCGCCGGAACCGGCGCCGGCCGAAAGCGGAGCTGAATCGCGTTCCGCCCGCGCCGCTCCGCGGGCCGGCGCTCGCGGTTTCCTCGGCGGCGCCATTGCGGGCCTCATCGTTTCCGCCCTCGCCCTTGGGCTCGCCTATGCCCTCCTGGTCCCCAAGGCCGGCGAGGTCGCCAATCGCCTGAAGGAGATCGAGGCGCAGGCTGAGCGGCAGAACGCGGCGCTGTCCGCCGGCCTGAGCCGCAGCCGCGACGCCGTCGCCGGTCTCGAGAAGCGTGTCGCGGAGTTGGAGGCGGCCAACGCGGGAAACAGGGCCGCCAACGGCGCGAGCGAGCGTCTGGCGGGGCAGGAGAAGGCCTTGCGAGCCGACATCGACGCGGAGCGCGGGGCGCTTTCGGACCTCGCGGCGCGGGTCGCGAAGCTGGAGATGGGCGCGCAGAAGGCCGACGCGGCGAGCGCGCAGAAGGCAGACGCGGCGAGCGCCGATGTCGCCGCGCTTTCCGCCCGCGTTGACAAGATCGAGGCGGCCCTCTCCGCGCCGAAGACCGAAACGCGGTCCCCATCCGACACCGCCGCCGCGATCGCCATCATCGCGGAGGGCGCGGAAGGGAGACTCCGCGCTGGTGGGCCGCTTGGCCCCGATGTCGCAGCCTTGCGGAATCTGGGCGTTGACGCGGCGGCGCTGTCGCCGCTGCAGGCTGTGGCTGCGGGAGCGCCCGCCGACGCCGCGCTCGCCGCCTCGTTCAACGCGGTTACGCCTCAAGTGCTGGCCGCGGCGTCCCGGAAAGACACCGGCAGCGTGGCCGACCGCTTTCTCGCTCATCTTCACAGTCTCGTGCGGGTGCGCGACCTGAACGAGACCGCGGGCGACGATCCCGCGGCTCTGGCGTCCCAGGTTGAGGCGATGAGCCGGCGCGGCGACATCGGGGCCGCGCTCGCCTCCTTCAGCAAGCTGCCCGAGGCCGCGCGTCAGGCGGCGGGCGACTGGCCGGCGCTGGCGCGCGCGAGACAGGCGGCCGACTCGGCGCTGCGGTCAATCCGCGAAGCGGCGATCGAAGAGCTCGCGGGCGGTCCAAAACCGTGAGATTTGGGCTGCCGGCCGGGCGGCTTGCGTCCATGCGCCTGGCGTTTAGAGCGGAGTCACCATGGTTCGCCTGCTGATCTTTCTCGCGGCGCTGGCGATCGCCGCTCTGGGTCTGACGTGGTTCGCCAACAATCCCGGCGTCGTCGACGTGACCTGGCGGGGTCACGAATACGAGGTCTCGCTCATGGTGGCGCTCGGCGCCGTGATCGCGCTGGCGATCGCGATCGCGATCGTGTGGGGCGTGCTGCGCTTCGTTTTCCGCTTGCCCTCGCTGGTCTCGATCGGCGCGAAAGCACGCAGGCGCGAGAAAGGGTTCCAGGCTCTCTCGCGCGGCATGATCGCCGTCGGCGCGGGCGACGCGCGAGCGGCCGCGAAGCATTCGGCCGATGCGAACCGTCTCATCGGTCGCGAGCCGATGGCCAAGCTTCTCAAAGCGCAATCCGCGCAGCTCTCGGGGGACACCGCGGGCGCGGTCGCGGCTTACACTGCGATGCTGGAGCATCATGAGACGCATGGCCTTGGCCTGCGCGGCCTGCATATCGAGGCCCGGCGCGCCGGCAATCATGGAGCGGCGCTGCAATATGCGATGCGCGCCAATGCGCGCGCGCCCGCGGCCTGGGCGGGCCAGGCGGTGCTCGACGACCGCACGCGGCGCGGCGACTGGGCGGGGGCGCTGGCGACGGTCGACTCGAACGCCGCCGCGCGCCTGATCGACAAGCCGACCGCCAATCGCTGGCGCGCGGTCATCAAGACGGCGATGGCGGAGGCGGCGATGGAGCGCGATCCGAAGGCCGCGCTCGCGCTGGCGCGGGAGGCTTGCCGGCTCGCGCCGACGCTCGTGCCCGCGGCGGCGATCTGCGGCCGGCTCACCGCGCAAGCGGGCGACTATCGCCGCGCCAGCCGCATGCTCGAGGCCGCCTACGCGCAGACGCCTCACCCCGATCTCGCCGCGGCTTACCTGCGTGTCCGCCACGGCGATTCGTCCGCCGACCGGCTGGCTCGCGCCCGCGCGCTCGCCCGCATCGCGCCCGGCGACCCAGAATCGCTCCTGACCCTCGGGCGCGCGGCGCTGGAGGCGCATGACGGCGCCGCCGCCCGCGCGGCGATCGCCCCGCTCATCGCCTCGGATTCGCCTCACGGCCGTCCGACCCGGCGCGTCTGCCTCATGATGGCCGACATCGAGGAGGCGGAGGGGAATGAGGGCGCCGTGCGCGAGTGGCTTGGCCGCGCCGCGCGCGCGCCCCACGACAAGGCCTGGGTGGCGGACGGGATGATCAGCGACCGCTGGGCGCCGGTCTCGCCATCGGGAACGCTGGACGGATTCGTCTGGCGCACGCCAGACGAGCGGATCGCCGCTCCTGCCGAAGCGGCCGCGCCCACGCCCGCCCCGCCGCCGGCCGCGGCGGTCGCCGCGCCCCCTCCCGCGCCCACGCTCGCGCCCGAACCGGTCGAACCGGCGCCAGCGCCCGCGCCCGCCCTCGTTCCCCCGCCACGAACCGGCGTCATCATCGATCCCGCGTCGATGGCCCCTGACGATCCGGGCCCCGGGAGCCACGAGGCGAGGCGTCGCAGCTTCCGGCTCTACGCCAATGAATGAGATCGGTGACGGCGCTCGCGGCCTTGAAGCCGAGTCGGTGACCCCGATCGTCATCGCCGGCGCCGGCCACGCCGGGGTCCAGGCCGCGGTGTCCTTGCGCGAGGAGGGGTTTGACGGCGGGATCGTTCTTCTCTCCGCGGAGAAGGACGCCCCCTATCAGCGGCCCCCGCTGTCGAAGGCGTTTCTCAAGGGGGAGATGGACATCCACGGCCTGCCGCTCAGGGCCGAAGCGCATTTCCGCGAACAGCGCATCGACTTGAGACTCGGCGTTGCTGCAACGCGGATCGACCGCGCCTCGCGGCGAGTCGAGCTCAGCAAGGGCGGGACGATTTCTTACGGACATCTCATCCTCGCCACGGGCGCGAGAGAGCGGCGGCTCGACGTTCCGGGAATCGGTCTCAAGGGGGTGTTCACGCTCCGCGACATCGCCGATGCGACCGCGATTCGCGAGCGCCTCCGGGCCAAGCCGAAGGTCGTCATCATCGGCGCCGGGTTCATCGGACTGGAAATCGCGGCGACCGCCGCGAGCCTCGGGGCTGAGGCGACCGTCGTCGAGATCGCGCGCCCGATGGGCCGGGCAGTCTCGCCCATCATGTCGGACTTTTTTCTCAAAGAGCATAACGTGTTCGGCGCGCGCTTCAGGCTCGGCGTCGGCGTCGCCGCGATCACGGGCCGCGAGCGGGCGGAGACGGTCGTTCTCACCGACGGCGAGAGCTTGAGCGCGGATATGGTCGTCGTCGGAATCGGCGTCGTCGCGGAAGACGCGCTCGCGCGGGCGTGCGGCCTCGAATGCTTGAACGGAATCGTGGTCGACGAGTTCCTCCGCACGTCCGATCCGGCGATTTCGGCGATCGGCGACTGCGCCGATTTTCCCCATGCGGCGCTCGGGTTCCGTATTCGGCTGGAATCGGTGCAGAACGCCGTCGATCAGGGGCGCGCGGCCGCCGCCCGTCTCGCCGGCAAGCCCAGGCCGTACAAGGATCTCGCCTGGTTCTGGAGCGACCAAGGCGACCTGAAGCTGATGATCGCCGGCCTCGCGCATGGCGTGGATGAGTGGGTTGTGCGCGGCGATCCGGCGACACGGGCGTTCTCGACCTTCGGCTTCCGCAAGGGCAAGCTCGCGGTGGTCGAATCGGTCAACCGCACCGGCGACCATGCCGCCGCCAAGCGCATCATCGGCGCCGGGAAGGCGCTGACGCCCGCGGAGGCGGCCGATCCGGCGTTCGATCTCAGGGGTCTCGCGAAACGGTAGGGGACGGGGGCGGCTATTTTCATGGCTGTTGCGTTTGGTCTTGAACGGGCGAGAGCCGGCGACGCGTGCTTAGGGCGACGTCCCGGATAGCAAATTTGATGAAGCATATTTTGGCGTGGCCGTCTCCGAAAACCCAATGAATTTCCGTCAAATTTGCTTGACCGGACGCTCCGCAGCCGACAACCTGAGGCGCAATGCGGATTCGTCCCTTCTCGACCCCTGGTCGTTTTTGGCGCGGGAATCTGCATGCCCACTCGACCCTTTCCGACGGCGCCCTCAATCCCGTCGATGTGGTCGAAGCCTATAAGCGCGCGGGCTACGACTTCGTCCAATTGTCGGACCATTTCCTCGACCGGTTCGATTGGCCGATCGCCGACACAAGGAACCTGCGCTGCGGCGGTTTCACCACCCTGATCGGCGCCGAGGTTCACGCCCTGGCGACCAGCGCCGGCGAATACTGGCATATCGTCGCGACCGGGCTGCCGATCGATTTCCCCCATGCCGAACCCGATGAGAGCGGGCCGCAATTGGCCGAGCGCGCGCGGGCGGCGGGCGCCTTCGTCGCCATCGCCCATCCCTCGTGGTCGCAACTGACGATCGAGGACGGGCGCTCGCTCGGCGCAGCCCATGCGGTCGAGGTTTACAATCACACCTGCGCGGTCATGACTGACCGGGGCGATGGCTTCTATCTGCTTGACCAGCTGTGCAACGAAGACCGGCGGCTGGTGGCGGTCGCCGGCGACGACTCGCACTTCCACAATGGCGACCTCGACGCCTTCGGCGGCTCTGTGATGGTCAAGTCCGAATCGCTCGAACCGGATTCGCTGCTCGGCGCGCTGAAGGCCGGCGAGTTCTATTCGACCCAGGGCCCGCGCATCCACAATATCGAGATCACCCGCAAGGACGTACGGGTCGAGTGCTCGCCGGTCCACACCGTCGCCCTCGTCACCAGCGCTTCGCCGGCGGTGAGCCGCGTCGGGCGCGGCCTCACCGAGGCGACGATCGAATTCGCCGAAGCGGCGAAATGGGCCTGGCGCGACCTTCCGCCGGTCAAATGGTTCCGCATCGTCGTCATCGACGGCCCGCGACGGCGGGCCTGGACCAATCCGATCTGGGTCGACACGCTCGATTGAGCGTGGAGCGGTCTGGAGCGCGCTGCCAAGCATTGAGCTAATTAGGCCGGCCTCCTTCGCCTTCGCGACCGTCCGCCCGCCTTCGCCGAAAAGGGGGCGAGCGCCTGGCGACCGGAATGCGTCCAAGCGCGGCGCTGGCCCGGCAATTACCGGAAATCGCGCGCCGATGCGTGGAGCAAATTGCAAAGAAATGCAACCTCGGGGTTGTTGCAGTTTCCGTGCTCGCGTTCGTAGATTGGCGTGTTCTTGTTTTAACAAAATGGTTTGGGAGGGTTTATGAGCGCGACTTTAACGACGCTGCTCAATTTCAACAGCGGCAGCGCTGACAACTTCGCTCCAGAAGGCGGCCTGATCGCAAACGCCAGCGGCGACCTGTTCGGGACGACCAGCGCCTTCAGCACCGACTCCGAAGGGAACATTATAACCGGCGGAACGGTGTTCGAGATCGCCAAGACTGCCGCTGGCTACGCCAGTACTCTGGCCACGCTGGTCAGCTTTAATGGAGCGAACGGCGCGATTCCATTCGGCAGCCTGATCGCCGACGCCGCAGGCGACCTGTTCGGCACAACCGTAAACGGCGGCGCGAACAACGACGGCACGGTGTTCGAGATCAAAAAGACCGTCGCGGGGTATGCCAGCACACCGACCACGCTGGTCAGCTTTAACGGAACGGACGGCGCGCTTCCAGCCGGCAGCCTGATCGCCGACGCCAACGGCAACCTGTTCGGCACAACCTCGGCGGGCGGCGCGAACGGCGACGGCACGGTGTTCGAGATCGTTAAGACACCGACCGGTTACGCGAGCGCGCCGACCACTCTTGTCAGCTTCAACGGCGCCGACGGCAGCGCTCCGGAAAGCAGCTTGATCGCCGATGCCAACGGCAACCTGTTCGGCACAGCATCGGAGGGCGGCGCGAACGGCGACGGCACGGTGTTCGAGATCAAAAAGACCGCCGGTGGATACGCCAGCACGCCGACAACGCTGGTCAGCTTCGACGGCGCCGACGGCGAGACGCCCTTCGGCAGTCTGATCGCCGACACCAACGGCAACCTGTTCGGCACAACCGCATTTGGCGGTGCGAACGGCGACGGCACGGTGTTCGAGATCAAAAAGACCGCTGCGGGTTACGCGAGCGCCCCGACCAAGCTGATCACTTTTACCGGCGCCGACGGCGAGCAGCCCTTCGCCGGCCTGATCGCCAACGCGAGCGGCGACCTGTTCGGCACAACCTCGGCGGGCGGCGCCAATGGCGACGGCACGGTGTTCGAGATCACCGGCAGCGGCTTCGTCACCGCGGGCTCGGCGGCGGCGCAGGCAAGCGACGGTATCCTGTTTCAAGGCACGGGCGGGCAGGCGGCGCTCTGGGGCATGGACGGAACCAACATCGTCGCCGGAGGGACAGTGAGCCCCAATCCGGGGCCCGCGTGGAAGACAATCGGAACGGGCGACTTCAACGACGACGGCCTTCCCGACATCCTGTGGCAGAGCGCGTCTGGGCAGGCGGCGATCTGGGACATGGACGGGTTGAGCCTAGTCGGCGGCGGGACCGTGAGCCCTAATCCGGGGCCAAGCTGGAAAGTGATCGCAACCGGCGATTTCAATGACGACGGTCATTCCGACATCTTGTGGCAGAGCACGTCGGGACAGGCGGCGATCTGGGAAATGAACGGGACCGCCATTGTCGGCGGCGGGACGGTGAGCGCCAATCCCGGCCCGAGCTGGAAACTGATTGGAACCGGCGACTTCAATGACGACGGCCATTCCGACCTGCTGTGGCAGAATTCATCCGGGCAGGCCGCCATCTGGGAAATGAACGGGACCGCCATTGTCGGCGGCGGGACGGTGAGCCCTAATCCGGGGCCAAGCTGGAAAGCGATCGGAACCGGCGATTTCAACGACGACGGCCATTCCGACATCCTGTGGCAAAACACCAGCGGGCAGGTCGCGATCTGGGAGATGGACGGGGTGAACTTGATCGGCGGCGGGACGGTGAGCGCCAATCCCGGGCCGAGCTGGCATGCGATCGGGACCGGCGACTTCAGCGGCGACGGCCGTTCCGACATCCTGTTTCAGAGCACGAGCGGCCAGACGGCAGGCTGGGATATGAACGGGACGAGTATCGTCGGCGGCGGGGCCATTGCGGCCAATCCCGGCCCGAGCTGGCGGGCGGTCGGGCTAGTCTGACCCCCGCGATTGACACGGGGAGCGGCTTACCCGGCCAGCCATTCCGCCTGCGCGTTCAGCGCGGCGGCGATCGATTTCAGCGACTTCGGCGTTCCCTTGCGCCGGCCTGATTCGAGGTCGCTCAAATAGCCCTGGCCTAGGGCGGTCCTGAAAGACAATTCCATCTGCGTCATGTCCCGCCAGTTCCGCAGCGCCTTGAGCAGGCCTTCGCCCTTGGTGAGCCGGGCGCTGACTTCGGACGGCAAAGGGGCGTCGAGACCCGCCGCAAGCTCGGCCCTGCGTCGGTCATAGATCGCAATGTCGTCGGCGTCTTCGTCGCGTGCGGACGCCGCGGCGACCAGCGCTTCGTAATCGGATCGAGGCAGCACGACGAGCTCGTCGCCGCTGGGGCTCGTAATGGTCTGGGCTTTCATCTCAGAGTCCTCGAATAGGTCGTGGTCGTCCGTTGGCCGATGTGGATCGCGAGGACCGTAACTCCGATGTCAAGCGATATTATCGCAATGTCGCGAACGACAGCCTCCCTTGCATGGGCTCGCCCGCTCCCATACATCCGGCCCCTGCTCCCCTTCAGGACGTTTCGC
>DATNBG010000261.1:0-3189 GCA_035572075.1 Roseiarcus sp.
GATCGCGTTCAGCGCCTGGAACAGGGGAGGCGCCGCGGCCGCGCTCGACAGCACCCTGTTCATCGTGCTCCTGTTCGCCTGCGTGGTGCTGCACGAATTCGGCCACATCGCGGCCGCCCGCCGCTATGGCATCAAAACGCCCGAGGTGACGCTGCTCCCGATCGGCGGCGTCGCCAGCCTTCAGCGCCTGCCGAGCGAGCCTGCGCAGGAGCTGGTGGTCGCGCTCGCCGGGCCCGCGGTCAACCTGGTGATCGGCCTCGCCCTGATCGCGGCCTTGGGCTCGGCGCATTTCGGCGACCTCGAGCGGATCGACGACCCGAAGCTCTCGCTGCTCGGGCGCCTGGCGATCGCCAATGTCTTTCTGGTCGTCTTCAACCTGATCCCCGCCTTTCCCATGGATGGCGGGCGGGTCCTGCACGCGCTGCTCGCGATGCGGGTCGGGGCGGCGCGGGCGACGGAGATCGCCGCCAGGATCGGCCAGGCCCTCGCTTTCGGCCTCGGGTTCTTAGGTCTGTTCGGCAATCCGCTGCTCCTGTTCATCGCCATCTTCGTCTATATCGCGGCCGGCGCCGAGGGGCAGATGAGCGCCGCCCAGCAGGCGCTCAAAGGGGTGAGCGCGGGCGAAGCGATGGAAACGCGCTTCACCGCGCTCGCGATCGACGACAATCTCGCTCACGCGGTCGATGCGCTGCTCGCAACGGCGCAGAACGAGTTTCCGGTGGTCGACGCGTTCGGCAAGCCGGCCGGCCTCGTCACCCGCGAGGACATTCTCACCGCGGTGCGCCAGCATGGCGGCGAAGAACCGGCGAGCAACTTCATGCGCTCGGGCGTTCAGAGCGTCCGCCCGGCGACGCCGGTCGAAAGCCTGTTCGAGCGTCTGCAGGATCCGAAGGCGACCGCGCTCTATGTCACCGACGCCGACGGCAAGATCGTCGGCCTCCTGACGCGCCAGGGGCTGGGGGAAGTGATGATGATCCGCGCCGCGCGGCCCGACTGGCGGTTCGACCGCAAGGCGTGAGGCGCGCAATAAAAGGGGCCGGTCTGCGGCCGGCCCCTTGCGACGCGACGCTGGGGCTTATCGCGTCAGCGCGCAACCAAAGGCTTGGCCGCGCCGTCCGGCTTGCGGCGGGACGCGGCGGCGCCGGCCAGACCGACGAAGCCAAGACCCATCATGACCCAGGTCGACGGCTCGGGGACGGCCGAGGGGATGGCGCCGGGCTTGAACAGATCCGCGAGCGTATTGGCGCCGGCCGCTCCCCCGAGATAGCCGTTCGGGCCTCCGCCCGCGACCCCGAAGATGTTTTGCAGCGTGGCGAGGTCGGAAGAGTGCGTGTAATGAATGTCGTTGGTGTAGGCGTCGCCCTTGGCCAGCGGCGAGATGACGATCTCGGTGCTGGTGAAGCCGGCGGTGTCGACCGCGCCCTCGCCCTCGGTCTCGTCGTTCCAGATGACGATCGCCCCGTTGTCCTTGAACGCGGCCGAAGCCTCGATTTCCGGAACGATGGTCGAGAGGAAATTGTCGCCGAGCGCGATCTGCTCGGAGTCCGTTCCCGCCATGTAGGTGACGCCATTGTAGGTAAAGTCGGTGCTCAGCGCCGTGTGCATATCATTGTACTGATCGGGGGTGATCAGATTGTAGCGGGCAACCGCATTATTGCTGAGGTCGGTTTGAAGCTGTTGCAACGGCGCATAGAATTTCGCCTCGGGGTTGCTCGGCGAGGTGTCCGGCGCTGAGGCGGTCCCTCCATTCGTCGCGGTGAAAAAGAGCTGCCCGTCGTGCTTGGCCGCGAAGTTGTACTGGTGCGAGCCATTGTAAGGGTTGGTGTAGTCGGGGGACGTGCCGGAGAACGAGCTTGTCGGGACGCTCCACTGGCCCTGCGACGCGACCGTGCTGGTGAGGCTGTCGGCGCCGGGATGGTTCACGGATCCGCTCGTGGGGACAAGGTCAATGTCCTCCTGGTACGATTTCCAGCCCGAGGCGCCGTATTTGGCCTGGAGGAGGGCGCTCAGGTTCGGGGCGTTGACGATGTTGTTTGGATAGGGGTCTTTGTCGTTGAGCGGGCCGTGCAAGCCGGATTCCTGCCAGACATAGTTCGGCTCCGACGGGTGAACGCCCGGAACGTTCTGATAGTTGCTGGCGTAGGAAGTCATCGCGGCGTTCGGATCGCCCGGCGTCACCAGGCTGTTGAGGAACGGCGCCGCGGAATTGCCGAAGAGCGGCTCAGGATCCGTCACGCCCGCTGGCTGGGTGAAATTGTGATTTTCGAGTTCGATGTAGAACACGTCGCCGATTCCCTGAGCGCCGGCCGCGCTTGCAATCGTGATGACGAAAACAGAGACCCCAATCGACTTGAACATGAGCACCCTCCGCTCAGCGCGGCGCCCCGCGCGCCGCGCGTTGATGTGAACGGCGCGACGATAAGGGTTGGACGTGACGGCGCGCCGAAGGCTTCGCGACGATAGGATGACGCTGAAGCGGCCGATCGCTCAGACCCTTGCGTCGAGGGCGAGGTTGACAGTGCCGCCGACGCGCCGATATGACGCGCGATCAAACCCCTCCACGACATGGACACGTTGAAAATCGCAGGACGGCTCATTGCGCTTTTGGCGCTCGGCGCGGCGCTTTGCTCGGCCGCCCCCGCCCGCGCCGACTTGCGCATGTGCAACAACAGCAACAACCGGGTCAGCGTCGCGCTCGGCTATACCGACGGCCAGGGATGGGTCAGCGAGGGCTGGTGGAACCTGAAGTCGCTCGACTGCGTGACGCTTGTGCGCGGCGCGCTGGCGGCCGAGTACTATTATCTCTACGCGATGGACGAGCGCGGCGGCGAGTGGAAGGGCAAGGTGTTCATGTGCACCTCGGACCGCGAGTTCAAGATTGAGGGCCGGCAGGATTGCTATGTCCGCGGCTATAACCGCACCGGCTTCTTCGAAGTCGACACCGGCAAGGACGCGAAGAGCTGGACGGTGCAACTGACCGACCAGGCGAACCCTTAAGTCCGCGACCGGCGGCCGGCCGTTCGGGCGGCGCGAACAACGAGCGGCGGCCGGCGCCGCCGATGATGGGAGGAACGCCAGTGCAGGCCCGCCGCCGCCGCGTCAAGATCATCGCCACCCTCGGCCCCGCCTCGCGCGACCGCGAGACCCTCGCCGCCCTGTTCGCGGCCGGCGCCGATGTCTTCCGCATCA
>DATNBG010000262.1:0-4065 GCA_035572075.1 Roseiarcus sp.
TATCGCCTGGGTTTTCACCGCCCCGATTTCGTCGGTGAATGTCGTGACGTCGTAGCCTTGCTTATCCAGCCATTTCGCCATGCCCTTTGCGCCCGAAACCGCAGCGCGAAGGACAGGAAGGTCGGTGGCGTGATCGACGCCGATGACAATCGCGGCCCAACTCTTCTGGCCCGCTTGGGCGGAGCTCCCGCCTCTGCCGAACACTCCAGCAGCCGCCATCCCGAGGAGAACATCGCGTCGTCGAAAAAGAAGCGGCCTGGACGATAGACGGCCCCGCTCCTCGCCGCTCGAGGCGGGCTCACGGACGGCTTCAGGCCGCGCGTCGCGGCAGTTGAAGTCCGGCATCTAACCCTTCGCCTTCACCCGGGGCCAGGCATGCGATTGTGCTCGATGTGGCGAAGGAGTTCTTTCAGGTTCAGAACGTGGAGGCAAGGGGTGCTAACTGTGAGTCTAAAAGACGATCACGTTCCTGAGGGCGGCGCCGGAGCGCGAGGAGGCGAGGGCCTCGTTGACCTCATCGAGCCGATAGCGGCGGCTGATCAACTGGTCGAGCTTGAGGCGCCCCTCGCGATAGAGGCGCACGATCATCGGCACGTCGATTGAGGGGCGGGCGGAGCCCATCTTGGAGCCGAGAATCCGTTGCCCGTCGGCGGCGAGCCAGCCGGGATCGATCGCGGCCATCACCCCCGAGGGCGGCATGCCGACCAGCACGGTCGCGCCGTTGCGCTTCATCAGCGAAACCCCCTGTTCGGCCGCGCCCTTGACGCCGACGGAAACGAAAACCCAGTCCGCCTTGCGCCCCCCGTTCAGCGCCGCCGCGCGCTCGCGGACATCTTCGCTTTTGGCGTTGATGGTCGCGGTCGCGCCGAAGTCGCGGGCCGCGGCGAGCTTCGCAGGCTCGACATCGACCGCGATGATGGGGGACGCGCCGGCGAGCCGGGCGCCCTGGACGCAATTGAGGCCGACGCCGCCGCAGCCGATGACGATGACGCTCGAGCCGGGCCTGACGCCGCCCGTGTTGACGACCGCGCCCAGCCCCGTCAGCACGCCGCAGGCGATGAGCGAGGCGCTGTCGAGGGCGATGTCCTTCGGAATGGGAACCGCCTGCGACTGGTCGACCACCATGGCTTCGGCGAAGGCGCCGGTGCGGAGGCCGTGAACGATCGATTTGCCGGCGCCGTCGCGAAGCGGGCTTGCCCGGTCGAGCGGGAACACCTCTTCGCAGAAGACCGGCGCGCCCTCCGCGCAAGCGGGGCAGAAGCCGCAATGGCGGATCAGGGTGGCGACGACGTGGTCGCCGGGCTTGAGGCGGGTCACGCCAGGCCCGACCGCCTCGACCACGCCCGCCGCCTCGTGGCCGTAGACCGCCGGCAATTCGCCGCCCCAGGCGCCGTCGATATAGGAAAGGTCGCTGTGGCAGATCGCGCAGGCCGCCGTCCGGATCAGGACCTCGCCCGGCCCCGGTCCGGCGAGTTCGACCGTCTCCACGGTCAACGGCTTGCCGAAGGCGCGGCAGACGGCGGCTCGGGTTTTCATGGGTTGGATCCAGCGGGAGGGCGCGAGCGGACGAGAGGGTTCAGTCGCCTGCCTGGGCCGAGAGTTCAAGCGCGCTCTTGTGGGGCGGGGCCATAATTTTCAGGGGCGCGGGGCGAATGTCGCCCGCGTTTCGCCGCTCGACAGCGCCGCCCGAAAAGGGCATCTTGCAGCGGGCCGCAGAAGCGGGGAGTGGGTTGAGCGAGGAGCCGGAAAGTCTGGTTCTCGAACTCTTGCGCAACATTCGCGCCGACGTCGCGCGCGTCGACGGCAAAATCGACACGGTGGTTAACGCGGCGAAGGCCGAATTGCGCTCGGAGATCCAGTCGCTGCGCGCCGACGTCGCGGCGGATTTCGTCACGTTCCGCAAGGAGGTGGGAGAGCAGATCGCCGGATTGCGCCGCTCGGTGGTTGGATATCACTCCGCCGTGCTGGGGCACGGGGTTTTGATCGGCGAGCTCGAGGCGCGGGTCCGCCGCATCGAGCGCCATTTGAGCCTGCCGGAGATGGAGGCGCGCTGAGGCGGAAGACGGGGCGCCGTTAAACTTTTCGTTACCCCCTTGGCAAGCCGCCGCAAAGGCGGTATGAGGCGAGGTTGGGGTTGAAGGCGCTCGACCCCGAATGATCAAACATGGCTACCGCGTCTCGCGAAGATGAAACCGGCGACGGCTAATCGGAGCGGGAGCGGAGGGTAGGGCCGGAGGACGGAGGGTTAAGCCTTTGCGTCCTCACGGCCCATGTCCTGTCCGAGACTGCCGGCGCGTAACCCCTTCGGGGGAAACGCTTAATTCCCGCCCATCCGGGCCGGGGGCCAGCATAGACGGGGAAGACCGAGTTTCGCC
Organism: Roseiarcus sp.; assembly: GCA_035572075.1. GTDB lineage: Bacteria > Pseudomonadota > Alphaproteobacteria > Rhizobiales > Beijerinckiaceae > Roseiarcus. Next base: position 2,376 of record DATNBG010000262.1, read on the forward strand.
ATCCCTCCGGCGCTCCCGGGGGCATGGAAGCGGTTCGAACCTTCTGTCCGGCGCCGGGCTTGGTCCAAGCCCGCCTCCGGGGACAGGCGCAAAGAGCCGCGGCGTTCGATTTGGGTCAACCGAATCGCGCGGCGCGGCGTGTGCAACAGGCGGGTTTTGGGCTTTCAAGCCCGCCGACCGGAGACGAGCACCGTGGATAGAACGGAAAAGAAGGAAGCTGTCGCCGCCCTGCACGATGTTTTTTCGAAAACGTCGGTGGTGGTCGTGGCGCATTATTCCGGCCTGACCGTCGCCCAGATGCAGCGGCTGCGCAAGCAGATGCGGCAGGCCGGGGCGCAGGTTCAGGTCGCCAAGAATCGCCTCGCCCAGATTGCTCTTGAAGGCACCGACGTCGCCTCGATCGGTTCCCTGCTCAAGGGGCCGACCCTGATCGCTCATTCGAGCGATCCGGTGGCGGCGGCCAGGGCCGCCGTGACTTTCGCCAAGGATCACGAGAAGTTCGTGCTCCTGGGCGGCGCCATGGGCAAGACGGCCCTCGACGTCGACGGGGTCAGGGCGCTCGCGCTCCTGCCGTCGCTCGACGAACTGCGCGCGAAGCTGGTGGGGCTGATCACGGCCCCGGCGACCAAGCTCGCTCAGCTCGCCAACGCGCCGGCCGCCAAGCTCGCACGGGTGGTCGGGGCCTACGGCGCCAAGGACGCAGCCTGAAGGCAGGCTCTTCACAAACATTCGAACCGAACTAAATAAGGAAGTCTCTCAATGGCCAATCTGGAAACAATCGTCGACGAGCTCTCGGGACTGACGGTCCTGGAGGCGGCGGAGCTCGCCAAGCTCCTCGAAGCGAAATGGGGCGTTTCCGCCGCTGCGGCGGTGGCGGTGGCCGCGGCTCCAGCCGCCGGCGGCGCCGCGGCCGCTCCGGCCGAGGAGCAGACCGAGTTCACCGTGGTGCTCGCCGCGGTCGGCGACAAGAAGATCGAAGTGATCAAGGAAGTGCGCGCCATCACCGCGCTCGGCCTCAAGGAGGCGAAGGACCTGGTCGAGGCCGCGCCGAAGCCGGTCAAGGAAGGCGTGGCCAAGGAAGAGGCGGAGAAGATCAAGGCCGCGCTGGAAAAGGTGGGGGCGAAGGTCGAGCTCAAATAGGCGCCGACCCCGCTGCGGCGGGGTTCGGCCGATAAAAAAGGACGGTCCCGGCCATCGGCCTGGGGCCGTTCCGGCGTTTTTCAAAAAAACGTTCTGCGGGGAGTGAGCGGCGTCAACGCGCGGCCAGGAACTTGAGGCCGCCGGGGGTGGGTTGAGCGGAAGGGGGCGCGCCGGCGCGCCCTTATCCAGGGCCGGCGGCCGGCAAGCGCGGTTTCGCGCGGGGCGCGACCGAAGCGGCGGTAGGCGAGCTTTAGAGGAGCGACATGGCGCAGACATTCACTGGCCGCAAGCGCGTTCGCAAGGTGTTCGGGCACGTCAGGGAAGTCGGCGAGATGCCGAACCTGATCGAAGTCCAGAAGGCCTCGTACGACCAGTTCCTGCTGATGGACGCGCCCAAGGGCGTGCGCCGGAACGAGGGCCTGCAGGCGGTGTTCAAGTCGGTGTTCCCGATCAAGGACTTCGCCGACACCGCCCATCTCGAATTCGTCAAGTATGAGTATGAAGCGCCGAAATACGATGTCGACGAGTGCCGCCAGCGCGGCATGACCTA